>JBKHFK010000291.1:0-2506 GCA_046540295.1 Halanaerobium sp. | reverse complement strand
TAGAGATGCTGAGATCTGAAAATGAAAGACTGGAAGTTAAGTTAGCCGGCAAAACATCCCTTGCAGAAGTAGAAAAAATTGCAAAAGAGGAACTTGATATGGTGGAAGTCGATAAAAAAGAAACTCTTGTCTATAATAATCAATTGAGAAGAGAAGAAAAATTTATGGCAGATATTCCAAAAGAAAAGTTTTTCTTAGCGCAAATTTATGATAAAATAATAAGAGAAGTTACTACTGTTCAGGCGGAATCTCTTGATTAGGAGGATTAAATTTGCAGCAATTTGAAAAAAATAAAAAAAATAGAATAATATTCTATTTTGCTATAATATTTATACTTTTTTTGATACTGGCATTAAGACTTGTCTGGATCCAGGTGATTAATAGTGCTGAATATGAACATAAGGCTTTAAATCAAAGAATAAAAGAGTTTGTAGTTAATTCGGAAAGAGGAATAATTTATGATAATACCGGCAGGAAACTTGCAGTCAGCTTACCGGCCAGGACTGTGGTTGCTCTGCCGGATAATATTATTAATCCAGAGGAAACAGCCTCAGAGCTGGCTGATATTTTAGATATTGATTATAATACAATTTATAGGAGAATCACATCAGATGCTGCTGCAATTTTTCTGCAGAGAAAAGTTAGTGATGAGAAATACAAGGAAATAGAAGCCAAAAATTTAAAAGGAATAACTTTTACTGAAGAAAGTAAAAGACATTATCCTGAAGGTGAGCTTGCCTCACATATTATTGGTTTTACAAGTATTGATAGTGAGGGGCTAAATGGTCTTGAATTATCATATAATAATCATTTAAGTGGTACAGCAGGTAAGATGATTGTAGAACGGGATGCTCAGGGTAAAACTATACCAAATGGAATAAGAGAAGCCGTTCCTGGTAGAGATGGTTATAATATTCATTTGACAATTGATGAAGTAATCCAGTATATGGCGGAAAAGGAACTTAAAAATGCTTCTGAGAAATTTGATTTTTCAGGAGGATCAGTAATTGTTATGGATTCTTCTAATGGTGATATACTTGCTATGGCAAATACGCCGCTTTTTAATCCAAATGAATTTGGAGATTATCCAGAAAAAAATTGGCGAAATAGAGCAATTAATGATGTTTTTGAGCCGGGTTCCACTTTTAAGATAATTACTGCAGCTGCTGCGCTAGAAGAAGGTGTAATTACTGAAAATGATATTTTGACTGATCCCGGACATATCAATGTCAGAAATGAAGAAATTAACTGCTGGAGTAATGAGGGCCATGGAAGTCAAACTTTTGCTGAAGTTGTTAAAAATTCATGTAACCCGGGTTTTGTAGAAGTCGGTATGAAAATGGATAAAGAGACTTTTTATTCATATATTGAAGCTTTTGGATTTGGAGAAAAGACAGGTATTCGCCTTCCAGCAGAAGCGAAGGGGATAATCCCAGAATATCAGAGAACAGGACCGGTTGAACTTGCAACTTTTTCTTTTGGACATGGACTTTCTGCTACCCCGATCCAGCTGGCTACTGCGATTTCGTCAGTTGCTAATGAAGGAAAATTAATGAGACCGAGACTGGTTAAAGAGGTAGATAGAGGAACTAATTCTGAAAATATAGTTAATGAACCACAACTTGTAAGACAGGTTATCTCAAAGAGTACTGCTGATAAAACCAAAGAATTATTAAAACAGGTTGTAGAGAGTGGAACTGGTACTCAGGCAGCAATTGAAGGTTATGAGATTGGTGGAAAAACCGGTACAGCCAAACATTATAATGAAGATATTTACGATTCCTCATTTATAGGTATAGTACCGGTAGGTGATAGAGATTTAGTAGTATTAACAATTCTTTATGATGTCAAAGGAGAAACTTATTATGGAAGTCAGACAGCAGCGCCTGTTTTTAAAAATTTGACAGGTAATATTTTGAATTATTTAAATATAAAACCAGATACAGACGATGACTTTGTTTATGAAAATACAGACCGGGAAAGTACGGTTCCAGATCTTATTGGAGAAAACTTTTTGGAAGCAGAGAGTAGTTTGAGAGAAAAAGGATTTAATGTTAAACTTATTGGAGAAGGAGATGTTGTAAAGTCACAGCTGCCATCTCCAGATACTGAAACAAATTATAATTCTACTGTCTGGCTCTTCAGCCAAAAAGAAGCTAAGGAAGAAATGTTAATAGCAGTACCGGATTTTCGAGGCCTTGAGAGAAGTGAAGCAGTTAAACTTGCCCAGCAAAAAGGTTTGGAAGTTAGTCTGGATGGCTCAGGTGAAGTAGTTGGACAATCAGATAATCCAGGAGATAGAATTAAAAGTTCGAAAAAAATAAATTTAAAACTGCAGTAACCTAATTTGTATTTTGATTTGGAGGTTTATTTGTATGGAGTTAAAAAAAATATTAAAAAATATAGATTTTAAACTAAAAAGTGGTAGTCTGAATAAAAATATAACTGAGGTAAAATATGATTCAAGAAAAATAAAAAAAGATAATTTATTTATTGCAATCAGTGG
>JBKHFK010000290.1:0-2534 GCA_046540295.1 Halanaerobium sp. | reverse complement strand
CTTTCTTTTATATCTTCAATGTTATTTTTATCTATACCAACTACATCTTCAACCGTATCCACCATTATCCCTACCAGATTATTATCATCTGTAACTATAATTATTTTTTTTCCTTTATTATTTTCATAAGATAAATTTAGCTTGCTTTTTAAATTAATCACAGGGACAATCTGACCTCTTAAATTAATTACCCCCATCACATATTTTTTAGTATTGGGAACTTTAGTTATAGCAGGAGGTTCAATTACTTCTTTGTTTTCAATCAGTTTTATCCCGTAATATTCACTACCAATTTTGAAAGTAAGATATTGAATTTCATTTATATTTTTTTTCTTTCTTTTTTTAGTAAAATCAACAATTTTATCTTCTTTTTGCTTCACAAATAACCACCACCTCTCATTTAAGCTATATTCCTGACATCCAAAATCAAAGCTATTTCACCATCACCAATAATAGTAGCACCACTGATGTTTTCCACCTTATCTAAATAATTACCCAGTGATTTTATTACAATTTCTTGCTGCTGTAATAACTCATCCACAATAAGTCCAAATTGTTTTCCTCCGGTCTGAATTAATACTGCAGAAATTTCTTCCTGTTCCCGATAAAGACCGTACTCTGTATCCAGATTCAAACTTTTTCTGCTGTCCAGCAGAGGAATAGTTCGGTTTCTTAAACTAATAACATCTTTACCTTTAACTTTTTTAATTTCATCTCTTCTGATCATCAGTGTTTCCTGAATATTATTTAAAGGAATGGCAAAAATCTCATTATCAATTTTTACCATTAAGGCTTCAGTAATAGCAAGAGTCAGTGGTAGGGAGATGGTAAATTTGGTTCCTTTATCTTTCTCTGATTCAATAATAACTTCTCCATCCAGATTTTCTACCGTATTTTTAACCACATCCATACCTACTCCTCTTCCGGAAACATCTGAAACTTCTTCAGAAGTACTCAAACCCGGACTGAAGATTAATTCCAGTTTTTCTACTGGATCCAGTTCTTCTGCTACTTCCCGGTTAATTACTCCCTTACTGACAGCTTTTTCTACCAATCTGTCTCTATTAATACCTCCACCATCATCTTCAACCTCTATTATTATTTCACTTCCACTTTGATAGGCTCTAAGATAAATACTACCTTCCCTGTCTTTACCTTTTTCTTTCCTTATTTCAGGTTTTTCTATTCCATGATCTACCGCATTACGCAATAGGTGAGTCATGGGATCACCTAATTTATCAATAATGGAGCGATCCAGTTCGGTATCTTCACCTTCCATAACAAAATTGATTTCTTTTTCTTCTTCTTTAGACAAATCCCGGATCATACGGGGAAAACGGTTAAACATCACTCTTACCGGTTCCATTCTGATCTGCATAACAGTATGATGTAATTCCATGGTTACTCTGTCTAATTGAGGTAATACTTCTTTAAAATCATCATTATCTATATTAAGAGACTGCAGTCTGGTTTTATTAATCAATAATTCACCAATCATATTCATCAAAGTATCCAATTTGTTAATGCCGACTCTTACTGTAGAAGAAACCTGAAAGTTACTGGAAACACTGCTGGAAGACTTTTTATTTTTAGAATCAGTTTCTGCTGTTTTATCTTCGGTTCCTGTCTCTTTTTCTTCTGATTCATATACATTAATTTCACTTAATTCAACTTCTCCCACATCATTAATATCAATTAATTCTTCTTTAATTTCTGCTTCTGCCAGATTGGAAATTAAAATAATAGCTATTTCCCCTTTTTTTAAATCTACTTCTTCAACTTCTTCTCTGGGAGGATCCGACTTTACTAAATAACCCAGCTCACTGGCATTTTTTAAAACCATGGAACTTCTGGCATTTTTAAATTGAGTCTCTTTCTGAAGTTGAACATTAATTAAATAGACTATATCTGATTCCTTTTTATTGTTTTTAATAGATTCTTTTTCTGCAGAACTCAATTTTAAATTTATATTTTCTACCTGTGACAGATTTTTTTCTGCTATTTTCTGACTTTCTTCAATCTCAGTCTCTAAATTTTTTTCCTCAGATTGCTTTTTATCTTTATTATTTTCAGCAGTATTTTCTTTAGAATCCTGTTTTTGTTTTTGACCATTTTTCAGATAGGATTCAATTTCTCTCATATAACCTTTAATAGACAAATCTTCTTTTCCGTTTTTACTTATCTGTTCTACAATTTTTTCAATTAAATCAATCCCGGAAAATAATAAATCAACCAGTTCTGTAGTTACCTCTAATTCTCCACTTCTTACTTTATCCATTAAATTCTCCAGTTTATGAGTTACTTCAGTCAGGGTGTCAAATCCCATAGTAGCCGCCATTCCTTTTAAGGAATGAGCAGCACGAAACAGGGAATTTATAGTTTCTTTATTATCCGGATTATTTTCTAAATCCAGTATGTTTTCATTTAACATCTGTATATATTCTTTTGCTTCATCAAAAAACATCTGTAAATATTGGTTATCACTCAAAGACAAAACCTCCTATAAATATATTCAATTCCATTAATTAACTCAC
>JBKHFK010000289.1:0-2545 GCA_046540295.1 Halanaerobium sp. | reverse complement strand
TGATTGGTAAATAAAAGCCGGCCCTGGCGGTCAACAATTACAATCCCTATTGATAATTTGTTTATTAAATTTTCCATTGCTTGCTCATCTCTTTTCATAGATTTATCACTTCAGATATCACTATAGTGATAATATCTATATTATACAACAAATACCAAAATCCTGCATTGTATTTACTAAAATCATTTACATTTTTATGAATAAAATGTCCTTTGGATATCTGTCGGTCACCGTTCACTATCTATAAATTAAAACTTAAAAATTACATAAGTGACATCATCTTTTGTGTGTTCATCATAGAAATTCCGAAAATCCTGATTAATCTTTTTTGATATCTGCTCTACTTCTAAAAATCTATTTTTATAAATAATCTCTTTGTAGCGATCACCATACTCTGTATCACCATAAGTTTGTTCAAAAAGTCCATCAGTGCTTATAAATAAAATAGAATTTTGACTTAAGTCAACTTTCCGGTTCTCGTAATTAGCCTGCTCAAATGTTATAATTTTAGAAATCGGCAAATTACCAGCCGGCAGTTCATTTAAGAAATCACTACAGAGCACTAAAGGAATATGCATACCCGCACTGCTGTAAATCAGCTGCTGCTCTGCTGTATCAATAATCCCAATTAATATTGTAATAAAATAGTCTTCAGGAAAATCTTCTCTTCTATTTTGTTTAAATAAAAATTCGATTATTTTCGTAGGATCCAGCCTCTGATCTGAAGGCATCAATTCGAGATAAGCATTAATAGTACTTTTAACAAAAGAACTCATAAATGCCGCATCAAGTCCGTGGCCTGTAATATCAGTTAAATAAAAAAGAAGTCTATCATCAGCCAATTTTATTAAATTATAAAAATCTCCCCCTATCTCATTCGCAGGTTTATAATAGGGATATATATCCAGACCATCAAGTTCGGGTATTTTTGTCGGCAGAGTTTTTTCATGCAACTTTTTAGCTTTAGCAATTTCTTTATCCAGGCGTTTTTTTGTTTTTATTAATTCCTGTTCTGCTTTTTTTCTATCAGTAATCTCAATAACATATGTCACTTTTTTATAAGTACCATCAAGCCCTTTAATTCTGGCTGCAGTAGCAGCTATTATAATCTCTTCGCCATCTTTTCTTTTTACATTCCATTCGCTCTTTATTTCACCACCACGCTCAATAAATTTATCATGCAGTTCCTTTAATTTTTCAGTATTGTTCTTAGTTGTTACCTTAGAAAAGTGCTGTCCTAATAGTTCTTCTCGAGTATAACCATAAATCTTACAGAAATGAGAATTAACTTTTTCATAAAATCCATTTTCATCAGTAATACAGAATCCAATTGGGACTTCATTCATTATTGTTTCATTTATATCAACCATTCTGACAAGTTGACTGTGCTCTAATTTGTTTAAATCCATATTTTATTCACCACTCTTTAATATCTATCTCTAATTAGCTAATTTAATTAAACCATTTATTACCTTAAATTAATTTTATTTAATCTACAATATCGGTGAAAGCAGTCGAGAAACTGACTCCCTGATCTTCATCGTCCAGCCCCGAGCCTCATAAACTTCTCTAGTTATTTCCTTAGAATTTTCTAAGTCCTCTTCAAAAATCTGATCATGATATCCGGCTACTTCACGATCATAAATAAAGGCATTAATTTCAAAATTAAGTTTAAAACTGCGGACATCCATATTGGTAGTTCCAATCGAAAGCACCCGGCTGTCAATACTGAGTGTTTTACTGTGCAGAAAACCTTTAGTATAGCGATAACAGCAGGCTCCAGAATCCAAAAGTTCACCGATAAAGGAATTATTCGCTGCATAAACAAAAGGATGATCACCGCGATCGGGAATCATAATTTTAACGTCAACACCGGAATGAGCGGCAAGCTTTAAGGCCTCCAGCATAGACTGGTCAGGGATAAAATAGGGAGTCTGGATATAAATCGATTTCTCCGCCTCATAAATCATTTTTAAAAATAAAGATTTAATTTCTGCCTCCTTAGAATCAGGTCCACTGCTGACAATCTGACAGGCCACATTACCTGTCAATTCTTTTTCAGGAAAATATCTCTGCTCTCCTACCAGATCATTACCGGTAGCAAAATTCCAGTCTAAAAGAAAGCGGTACTGCAGACTGTCAACACTCTCGCCTTTTAAGCGCAGATGAGTATCCCGCCAATCCCCAAATCTCCGGGAATGTCCGAGATATTCATCACCAATGTTTATCCCACCCAGATAGCCAATCTGACCATCAATCACCAAATTTTTCCGGTGATTTCTATAATTCATATCAAGTACAAAGGGAGCAAAGGGTGCTGCTTCTCCTCCAGCATCTTCCAGTTTAAAAATCGCATAGCGCGAAAGATTTCTGCAGCCCATCCGATCATAGAGCAGCCTTACTTCAACACCCTCTGCCGCCTTTTTAGTTAAAAGCTGCATAAACCGATCTCCAAGCTGATCATCATTAATTATATAATAATTGGCATGCACAAATTCTTCAGCATTTTTTATATCTTCAAATAGATCAGCAAATTTATCCCGCC
>JBKHFK010000288.1:0-2549 GCA_046540295.1 Halanaerobium sp. | reverse complement strand
AATAAATTGATTGAATATCAGAATCTGCACGATCTACTGCTAAAAGCTGGTGAATTACACGGACATTACTGTCCTTTCCTGGCCCTTGGGGTGCTGGCTGCTGCAGATGGACTGCAGAAGCTGGCTATAAATAATAACGGGATGGAAGATCTGCTGGCGGTAGTCGAAACCAACAGCTGTTTTAGTGATGGGATTCAGTATACTGCAGGTACCACCTTTGGCAACAACTCACTTATTTATCGCGATTTTGGTAAAACCGCAGTGACCTTTGTCAGAAGAAGTGAACCTGACGAGAATCTGCGATATTATCTGGAAGATTCTGATTTTATCAGCAGAGAATATCCGGAGGCAGCCAGACTCTTTAAAAAAGTGATTGCTGAGAGAAAGGGGACTAAAAAAGATGAGGAAAAAATAAAAACACTCTGGCAGGAAGCAGCTTTTGAAATTATTGAAAAGGATGTAGAAAAATTTTTTAAGATTGAGGAAAATATAGAAATTGAGCTGCCTGATTATGCACCGATCTTTGATGATCAAGTCTGCAGTCGCTGTGGAGAAAAATTAATGGCTGTCAAGGCTGTTGAAAAAGATGATAAGATTTTATGTAAGAACTGTGCTCAAGGAAGCTATTATCAACTTGACGGCAGGGGAATAGTTAAGCAAAATTAATATTAAAAAAATTCACGAAGGAGGAATCTAATTGAATACGAAACTAATTTTCAGCAGCCTTTTTTTAATATTAATTATAATTTTTGGATTCAGCTGTAATCTGCTGGGAGCTGAACAGCAATATCAGATTGAAAACTATTATGTTGAAATGGATTTAAATAAAGATGGCGACTTTATAATCACTGAGGAAATTGAATATAACTTTCTTGAAGGAGAGTTTAGCACAGCTTACCGAGAGATTCCCGGCCGTGGATTTTCCAGGCTTGATTTTAATTCAATAACAGGAAGCGGAACACCTGTTACAGATTATAATGTAGATGATGGTTCTTCACTGGAAATTGACTGGGAATATCCGTCCACTACTGATTCAGCAACTTTTAAAATAGAATATACAGGCAGATCTGGTCTAATCAGTAGTGATGGGAGAAATATAGTTGACTGGCAGGTAATTGGGACTGACTGGGAGGTACCGATAGAAAATGCTGAAGTAAGAGTAAATTTATTAGAGGCAGCCGAAGATATTGAATTTACTGAGGGGGGTGAATCAGCAAATATATCCTCCAGAAATCTACATTTTCAAAAAGAAGATATTGAAGCCGGTGCTGGCTGGAACTTATCTTTTAATTTTAAAGAACAGATTGAGATGCCGGAGAAAACTACTATTTCTGATTATTTTTACTGGCTGCTGGGGATAATAATAATTGCCCTTTTGCTTGTTATTTACAGAGTCATTAAAGGCTACAATATAATGAAAACAGCTGGTAATAAGCTTAAACTCAACGAAGAGCAAATTCTGCAGTTTAATGATTTGAGTTTTCCAGAAAAAATTATTCTTCACGATTATTCAGCTGCTAAAGGAGCCAGGATGCTGGCAGCTTTAATTTTTTACTTTACAAAAATGAATCTTATTAAATTTAAAATTGAAGTTAAAGATAAATTATTTGGTGGAGAAAAAACTGAAATCAGGTTATCATTAGCTGATGATCAGCTAAATAATAAGCAGCAGTCTAAGAATTTTGAAATATACAGGCCTCTCTTTGACGAAATCACGGAAGATATAAAACTGGGAAAAGTAATTTCAAAGACTTCACTCTGGAAAGAATCTGTTAATAATTTTAAAAAAGAGAATAATTTTAAAAGATGGAAGTCAGATTATAGAAAAGATATTAAAAATCGCAGTTTATTTTTATCTATATTATTGACAGTTTGCTGTATTGGAACATTTTTAGATTTTGCAATTAGTAACCGGGTTATTACATTTTTACCCTCAGTTTTTTTCGGAATTCTTGCTGTTGGTGAGTTTAGCCGCTATTTTATAATTGTTCCGCTTAATGATACAGCTATTAAAATGAGAGAAAAGATAGATGCTCAGATAGTTGAAAAGCGGGAGAGGCTGGAAGAACTTGTTGAAACTGAACCCCTTACTGCTTTAGAGTTGATTTTAAATAATTTAAGCTGGTTTTTAGCTGATCAGAAGATGAGTGGAAGTAAATTTAAAAAAATTAGAGAAAAAATCGAAAAAAATATCAGTAAAGAAGAGGCTGAAACTCTGGAACTACCAGACTGGCTGGCAGTAGAGGGACTGGAAGGTGCTTTAAAAGCAATTGAAGTTGTTGAATATACAATGACGGCTGTTTATGCTGCTGTTGCTTCAACTGGTGCCGCTGCTGGCGGTGCTGCCGGTGGAGGAGCCGGTGGTGGTGGAGGTGGAGCCGGTTAGTTTTGAAATCAGCTCTGATTATCAGATTAAAAAAAGTGGCTGAAAATTAATGGAAGACGACTTACTATTTATTAAAAGAGGTGATAATAATGCCAGATAAAAGTCTTAAAAACAAAACAGCTCTCATAACAGGGGCCAGCCGCCTGCAGGGCATAGGGGCAGC
>JBKHFK010000287.1:0-2559 GCA_046540295.1 Halanaerobium sp. | reverse complement strand
CCGGCAGTATATCTTTGGCTTCTAAATTATAAAAAGCAGGGATAATTTTGTTGTGTGCTAAATCCCCGGTTCCTCCAAATAAAATAAATTGAAATTTGTTTTTTATATTTTTATCATCTGGATTCTTTATAAGTTTATCTATTGTTTTATCCAATTAAGACACCTCCCATAACTATCTTTAATTTAACACAGTTAATCATTAATTACTGTAAATAGATTAACACAGCAAAATTTGCCTAAAAGCCAAGTTCTTTAGCAACTAAAATAACTTTTATTCTTCCCTTCTGCCGGGAGCGGCGAGTGATAACGGTCTGGCAGCAGATAGTATCAGCTGTCTGGCAGCTGCTGCAGTAACCAATCTCAGCACAGGGAGTTTTTTGGTCTAATCTAATTGAGTTGGCCGGAGCTGCCTGGTTGCGGACTCTTTTAACTGCACTTTCCTCATCAACTGTAACTTTATTCATTCCAGCAACAATAATTACATTTTTAGGACCATAGATTAAGGCTGCCAGTCGATTACCATTACCATCTATATTTATCAGTTTTCCACTCTGGGTAATAGCATTAGAACTCATTAAATAATAATCTGCATTTAATGCCTGGTGATAGATTTTTTCTTTTTCAGCCGAATTTTTGGCCTTAGCTCGATCAATTAACTTATATTTTTCTCCGGCTAAAGCGGGAAAAAGGTCTATTTCCTTTAAGGTCATGGAACCTCCCCAGGAAACTGTGGCACCTTTTTTCATTAATTCCAGCACTTTTTTTCTTGCCTGATCAGAGTCTTCAACAAAATAGCCTTCAATATTTCTTTTTTCAAAATTTTTAATTAGATTTTTAGCTTTAACTGCATAATATTCTTCTTTTACACTCATTTGGATACTCCTTTCAAATTTTAATTCTCTAATTATATTAATTGGACAAAAGTACTTCAAGTACCTGCTTTATTTAAAAATTAGTTATAATTACTGGAAAAATAGATTTTATTCTGATATCATTAATATAAATAATTATTATTAACTCAAAGGAGTTGATAAAGATGGACATTAGCTCTGCAATGCAGAGTCAGGCTTCCAGTGTACAGCAGGCCTTAAGTGTTTCAGGAATGAGACAGGCAATGGGACAGTCCGAAAATACTGTATCCGAGCTTGTTGAAGGAATGGAAGAAACATCTGAAGCAGTAAATGAGGCTCGTGTCGCTGGTCCTGGTAAAGGTCAAAATGTTAACCTGATGGCTTAGAATATTTCATTTTAAATTTGAGGACCTTTTAGCGGGTCCTCTTTTATGTGTTTTTTAATAGTTTGAATTTTAAAATATCAAATGATTGTTAAAGGGTTTATTATTATCCCTGCTGTAATGATTGATGTTTTAAATAGAAGAGAAACTGCATAGAAAATAGCGGTATATTAGAAATAAGAGATAGCCTGAGTTGAATCTTTGGGCTGTCTCTTTTACTTTTCAGATTGCTTTTTATGTGATAGAATGATTAAAAAGCAGCAGATATTAAATCTGGAGAGGTTGTAAAGATGAATAAAAATAATGCTCATTATAAAAAAGCAATAAATTTAGTGAAAAATAATAATGTTTCAGATGCAATTGATGAATTAAAATTATGTTTGAAATTTAATTCTAAAAGTGTATCTGCGCTTAACTTGCTGGGACTGACATATTATCTTAAATGTAGATTTGACAGGGCGGAAAATACCTGGCGCAAAAGCCTTTCTCTGCAGAAAGACAATAATAAAGCCCGTGATTATTTAGAATTAATTACAAAACAGGATTTTAAAGAAATTAGAAAAGAATATAAAAATATCTTATTTAATGATGAAACAGCCCGGAAGCAAAAGATTAAGTTTTTAAAAAGACTGGTGGAAGAGTATGATGAATTAATTGAACCATATGTAATTCTGGGTCTTTTGTATAAAAAGGAAGAAAACTACGAAGAGGCATTAAAATATTTTTATCAGGCTTATGAACTGGACAGCGGCAGTCAGAATATAAAAAATTATATTCTGCAGTGTGAAAAAGAAGATAAGGAAAGCAGTGCTTTTAATTTCAAATCACAGACAAATAAAAAAAGTGCTTTAATTGCAGCATTAATTGCTTTTGCTTTATTTGCTGTATTTTTAAATTTAAATGGTTTGAGTCCTTTAGACTGGATTGAAAATAATATACAGGGTTTTGAATTTGCTCAATCTAATAATCAGGAAAATGATTTGATTAGTAAGGATTCCAGTTCTGAGAGAACTGATGATTCTTCTACTAATGAGTCTGAACAGGAAGAATCATCCAAAGAGTCATCTCCTGAATCTGAAGCAGAAAATTCTGAAGAAAATTCCAAAAAAGAGGAAGATTCTAAATCTGAAGCTGGTCCTGGAACAGACTTAGATGCCAGTAATGGAATCGAAGAAATTATCAATAATAGAGAAGAAAATTCTCTGTCTGAGGGTGATTTACTTGATTATCAAAATAACTCTGCTGTAATTTCTCTGGAAAATATTAAAGAGCTCAGGGAGAGAGAAAAAACCGAAAAAAGTCTGGAGGAAGTTAATAATTTTTTA
>JBKHFK010000286.1:0-2560 GCA_046540295.1 Halanaerobium sp. | reverse complement strand
CAGAATAGATTGTTAGGAGGAGATTATAATGGCTTTAAATGAATTACTGCAAAAACGAGTTGAAAAAAGCCTGGATAAATACTGTGAAGAAAGTATACCGGAGAGAGTGAAAGATCAGATTAAACTCGATTATAAGATCAGAGGTAATAGTGTTACATTAATTGAAAAGCGTCCCCATTATAAAGATCCAGAAGAATGGGTTGCAATGAAGATTGCTCAGTTTAGATTTGATCCAGACAGCAATAAGTGGTCTTTATACTGGTGGCGGCATACAGGCAGATGGTATAAATATGATAATATTGAGCCAGCAACTGATTTTCAGAAACTTGTGGATGAAGTTGATGAGGATCCAATGGCAGTTTTTTGGGGTTAATTTTTAAATTGGACAGAGTCTGAAGGGTGATAAAATGCCAGTCAATAAGATAGATCTAATTACAATCAAAAATGATAAACTTTCTCTAAATATTAAAGGGAAACCTCTTCATCCTGACCACGAAAAGGAGTTCCCGGAGAAAAATAGGGCTCAGGCTGCTATTAGCTGCAGCACAATTTTAGAAGAAGATCTTGACTTTAAATACCACGATCCGGAAACAGACCAGCTTAAAGAGGCTCAATTCAATTCAGTTAAAAGCTATCCCCTCTTTTTTGAATATCAAAATTATGATTTTTATATAGAAGCTGAAATGCCGATTGAACTCTACCATCCGAACCGCGAGATTAGGAAATCTCTGTCACATCCGAATGATAATTCCAATATTCTTTACGGCAGTATCAATTTCGGCAGTGATATCGGCTATTCCGAATTTGAAATCCGAAGTAACTCTCAGGTGATTTTAACTTTAAAATTAGAAGTCTTTCCCAGCAAAATTGATTACCAGAAAGACTATCAGCAGCTTTTAGAAGAAGTAAACAGGGAAGTATATAATTTAGCCTATGATTTTTTGAGAAAAACCTATCAGGAAATGAAGATTTCCGAAAAGCAGAATATCACCGAAGCTGAGTTTTTTGTGATCATTGAAAATATTTTTAAAGATTTATTTAAAGCCTTAAAAAGAGTTGAGGAATCTCCCCACCATCAGATTATTAGAAAGAGAAATGTGAGGCCGGCCTCCCGAGTCAAAAAAATGGGCAGACAGAGCCTCAAGTGGTTGAATAAAAACAGCCGTCATTATGATCAGGAGCTAAAGCTGCCGGAGAAGATGCTGGCAGTAGAAAAGAAGCTGAGTTATGATAACTTTGAAAATAAATTTATCAAATGGAGTTTTTCCGAACTGATCAAAAGACTTAAACATTTTAAGCTTAATTATCAGAGTTCAAAAATGAATCCTGACCGGAATCTAATTACTAAAATCGATCAGATGATCAGAAAGCTTAATTTAAAGCTCAAACATTCATTTTTAGCAGAAGTGGGTGAGCTGCAGAAGATTGATTCGATTTCACTGGTGCTGCAGATGGCTCCCGGCTATAAGGAATTATACAAATACTATTTAATGCTTTTAAGGGGGCTTTCACTCAATGGAGATATCTTTAGACTTTCAATTAAAGAACTCTGGCAGCTCTACGAATACTGGACCTTTCTCAAATTAAACAGCCTGCTTAAGGATAAATATAAGCTGGTCAAAAATAATATTATTGAACTCGATTACAGCGGCATCAATATCACCCTGTCTCAGGGAGCTTCTGCCGAGGTAGAATATCAGAATCCAGTTACCGGAGAAAAATTTACTTTAAGCTACAACAGATCAAGTGGAGAGGGAATAACCACCAATCAGAAACCGGATAATATTCTTTCTTTAAGCAAAAATGATTCCAGGCACCAGTACAAATTTATTTTTGATGCTAAATATCGACTCAATACGGCAGAAGCGGGTACTCGTTATGGTGATCGATATGATGGAATACCCGGGCCGGAAGAGTCAGATATCAATACCATGCACCGCTACCGGGATGCAGTGGCTGCAGAGATGGAAGAAGATTACCGGCGGACAATGGTTGGAGCCTATGTACTCTTTCCCTATCATAATCAGCAAAAATTTAAAGAACACAGATTTTATCAGAGTATTGACCGGGTTAATATTGGAGCCTTTCCTTTTTTGCCGGGGAGTACAGAACTTCTGGCTGATTTTTTAGAAAATATAGTTGACGAATCAGCTCAGAGTAATTTTGAGCGCAACCTGCTGCCTGCTGCTGCAGATGAATTCAGACCACAGCCGGAATTTAAGGTTGATCTGCTGCTGGGTTCTTTAAAAAGCAGAAAGCAGCTTCAATTTCTGCTGAATAATAAGCTCTATTATCTGCCTCTACAGCAGTCAGTTTTAAATTACAATTTAGAATACATAGCAATTTTTCAGAGTCAGGCTAAATTTGGCGAGCAGAGTGGTATCCGCTATTACGGTAAAATTAAGAATAAAAAGATAGTAAAAAGAAATGAAATAGATTTTCCTTCTCAAAGAAGCAGTACTGAAGAAAATTATCTGCTCTTTGAGGTTGAAAGCTGGCAGCAGCTCGGTAAAAAGATAAAGGCAGAGGGCTATGGAGTCAGCGGCAGCCACATTTATTC
>JBKHFK010000285.1:0-2561 GCA_046540295.1 Halanaerobium sp. | reverse complement strand
AATTTTTTTCTGACTTATTATTTATCCTTTCCAGATCTTCCTACTTTTGATTAACTTCTAACTATATTATAATTAGATAATTATCTAATATTAAATTAAATTTTAAATTTGTTTTCAAATAACTTTCAATTTTTAGCATTTAAGGATATAATAAAATTAACAGTAAAGATTATTAATTTGGTCATTCAGGAGGAGATTGGGATGAAAATAACCTATCTTGATGGAAAAAGATTATATTATGCTTTTTTATCTGGAGCAAAAGAAGTTATTGCCAATAAAAAGGAATTAAATAGAATCAATTTATTTCCGGTGGCAGATGGAGATACCGGAAGTAATCTGTCTCGCACTTTGAGTGTTGTTAGAAGTGAAGCTGTAAAGGATGATTCTTTGACCATAACTTTAAATTCTATGGGGGATGCAGCCTTAAGGGGAGCTATTGGTAACTCAGGAATTATTTTTGCCCAGTTTATCAATGGATTAAAAAATAGCATTGATCGAGCCGAAAGTATAAATGTCAAAAAATTTGCCCAGGCAGTAGATAAAGCTGTTAATTATACTTATCAGGGAATCAATAATCCTGTTGAGGGGACAATTTTGACAGTAATGAAGGACTGGGCAGATTCTCTAAAGAATTTAAAAAATAAAAGCAGTGACTTTGCAGAAATAATGGAAGAATCACTAAAAACTGCTTCCAGTTCTTTAGAAAATACCAAAAATCAGCTGGCAGTTTTAAAGGAAGCAGATGTAGTTGATTCTGGAGCCCAGGCTTTTGTGCTTTTTTTGGAAGGAATTGTAGATTTTATTAAAAGTGGAGATTTAAAAGATTTAAAAATTGACTCTGCACCAAAAGTTGAGATTGCTCAGGAAGAAGAAATTGGTAAAGAAGAGGAGATCAAATACCGCTACTGTACAGAAGCATATCTGGAAAATTTAGAAATTGAAATTTCCGACTTAAGAAATCAAATTGAGGACATCGGAGATTCATTAATTGCAGCCGGAGATAAGGACAAACTGCGGGTTCATATTCATACCAATAATCCTCCAGAACTTTTTATCAGATTAAGGAAATTTGCTACAATTTTAGATCAAAAAGCTGACGATATGCAGCTTCAGCAGGCAGTAAAATATAACAAAAAATCAGAGATTGCTGTACTGGCAGATTCTATAGCAGATTTACCGGAAGAATATCGTGATGAGCATCAGATTCATCTGCTTCCTTTAAATATATTGCTTGATGGTACCAATTATTTAGATAAAGTAACAATCGACAGCAAAAACTTTTTTGATATTATTGATGATGCTGAAGAGTATCCATCTTCTGCCCAGCCGGCAGTAAAAAAGATTGAAGATCAGCTTAATTATCTGGCAGAACATTATGATTCTATTATTGCAATTACCGTTTCTGCAAAGATGAGCGGCACTTATAACAATCTTTCAAAAGCAGCAGAAAATGTTAAAAAAGAAAATGAGGGACTTGAAATTGAAGTGATTGATTCTAAAACAAATTCTGGTGCAGAAGGGCTTATGGTGATGGAAGCTGTTGAGCAGATAGAAGAAGGGAGAAACTTTGAGGAGACTGTATCCTATCTTAAATCAATTAGAGAAAAGCTCTATATTTACGTCAGTGTCAGTGATTTTAAATATATGGTTCGGGGTGGTCGAGTCAGTCCTCTGAAAGGAAAACTGGCTGGATTTCTTAATCTTAAACCTATAATTTCAATTGATCAGGAAGGTAATGGAATTGCTTTTGCTACAGCCTTCAGCAAAAAAGGCAATTATAAAAAGATAAAATCAATATTAGCAGATCATCAAAAAGGAAATGGAGTTAAGCGTTTTGCAGTTGTTCATGGAGATGATCTTGAGCGCGCAAAAAGGTATCGAGAAAGTTTTAGCGAATTATTAGACATAGAGCCTGATTTTCTAGAGGCAATTTCTCCGATTGTGGCAATGAATGCCGGGAGAGGTAGTACAGCTGTTGCTTTAATGGAAAAATAAGTTGGTTATTAGCTATCGATCATTAAACGAGGAGTTGTTAAAATGTTAAGCTCAATTTATTTTCAGTTATTTCTTTTGGTTCTGCTTTACTTTTCAATTTTCTTTGTGATTGCTGTCCTCAAAAAAGATAATTCTATTGTTGATATTGGCTGGGGTCTGGGGTATGTATATGTGGCAAATTTGTCCCTTTATTTAACAAATAATTATAATTTAAGGTCTTTTGTTATTACTTTTATTGTTACTATCTGGGGATTGAGACTAAGTTATCATATTTTTAAGCGAAATTTAGGTAAGGGAGAAGATTTCCGCTATGCTAAACGGAGAGAAGAGTGGGATCACTTTTATTTAAAATCATTTATCAGAGTTTTTATGCTGCAGGGAATTCTTTTATTTGTGATTTCTACCCCGATAATAAAAATTATTTCGGCTCCCTACTACAGTCTGAGAATAATTGATTTTATTGGACTTTTAATCTGGGGTATTGGTTTTTCATATGAGACTGCTGCAGATAGACAGCTTAAAGATTTTAAAACTATGCCGGAATCAGAAAAGGATGGTCATGTACT
>JBKHFK010000284.1:0-2567 GCA_046540295.1 Halanaerobium sp. | reverse complement strand
GAAGCCGAAGTTTATGTCAGCAACCCTGGTGATGGTGCCAGAAAGTGGTAAATTATCAGGGTTATCAGGATTTTAAAATAGCATTAATTAAGGATTTGCAGGAATCAGGAGGCAGGGAAAATACTAAAATTTATGATGATATTGCTGTAGATGATAAAATTGATGTGATTATGGAAAAAATAGCTCATGATAATAACAAAGTTATAAAAAATACGATTAATTTATTATCAATTACAGAAATTGAAAAAGCTGTTACAGCTATCGAAAATGCAAATAATATTTATATTTTTGGAATAGGAGCATCTGGGCTGGTGGCAATGGATTTACAGTATAAATTGATGCGGGTTAAAAAAACTGTTATTTATTATGCTGATACTCATGCTCAGCTGGCTTCGGCAGCAAATATAGAGAATACAGATCTTGCAATTGCTGTTTCCTACAGCGGTCAGACAGTAGAAGTATATGAAGCTCTAAAAACTGCAAAAAAACAGAGGTGCCACAACAATAGCTGTTAGCCGTTACGGTGAAAATCCATTAAACAATACTGCAGATATTAAATTACAGGTTGCTGGTAGTGAAAAAAATCTTAGGCTTGGAGCTATTACTTCTCGGATAGCACAATTAACTGCTGTAGATATTTTATTTGTAGCTTATGCAAAAAAAGATCTTGATAAAATTAGTGACTATCTTAAAAACACTCGTGATAGTGTAGAACAATTTAAAATT
The DNA here is from genome assembly GCA_046540295.1 of Halanaerobium sp. Classification (GTDB taxonomy): domain Bacteria; phylum Bacillota; class Halanaerobiia; order Halanaerobiales; family Halanaerobiaceae; genus Halanaerobium. The sequence goes on along the minus strand of JBKHFK010000284.1, from coordinate 1,841 downwards.
AATTAAATAAAGTTGGAAAAAGCTAATGAAAAAATATAAAATATTAATAATCTTATTTTTGGTAATAATTTTTTCTTATTCAAACTCAATTCTGGTAAGTGCTGAAGAGCAGAAATTTGACTTTTATAATTTTTTGAACTTGAGGAGAGAATATTTAATGGAATATAAACTTGAAAGTATGTCTTTGGAAGAAAAAGTAGGGCAATTATTTCAGATAGGATTTTCAGGTCCGGAAGTTGATTCAGAAATTACAGATATGATTGAGAACTATCATATTGGAGGAGTAATATATTTCAGCAGAAATATTGTCGATCCAGCTCAGACCGCGGAACTTTCAAATAAGCTGCAGAGACTGGCCTTAGAGTCTGGAGCTAAAATACCGCTTTTTATTTCGGCAGATCAGGAAGGTGGAACAGTTACCAGACTAAAAGGCGCTACTCATTTTCCGGGGAATATGGCTCTGGGTGCTGCCCGCAGTCGCGAACTTACCTACCTGGCAGGGGAAGCAACTGGTGATGAGCTAAAAAATTTAGGAATCAATGTTAACCTGGCTCCTGATCTTGATGTAAATAATAATCCGGAAAATCCGGTGATTGGAGTTCGCTCTTTTGGTGAGGATCAGGAATTAGTTGCTGAGCTGGGTACTGCCTATCTTAAAGGACTGCAGTCAAAAGGAGTTATTGCAACAGCCAAACATTTTCCTGGACATGGAGACACAGCAGTTGATTCTCACCTTGATTTACCTGTGATCAGACATTCCCGCAGTCGACTGGACAGAGTTGAATTCTATCCTTTTAAAAAAGCAATTGAGGCTGGAGTAGACAGTATTATGACAGCTCATATTTATTTTCCTACTATTGAAAAAGAAGAGGGGATCCCGGCAACACTTTCTAAAGCTGTTTTAACAGATTTATTAAGAAAGGAACTGGATTTTGAAGGTTTAATTATTACCGACTGCATGGAAATGAATGCAATAGTCGATACCTTTGGAACTGTTGAAGGAGCAGTTAAGACAATAGAGGCTGGAAGTGATACAGTTTTAGTTTCTCACAGTTATCAAAAACAGAAGGATGCAATTGAAGCTGTTTTAAAAGCAGTTAAAAGCGGTCAAATCAGTGAAGAAAGAATAGACCAGTCTGTAGAACGAATTTTAAAACTTAAGGGCAAAAGAATCAATTTAGCTGAACTTGAAGAGGCAGATCAAAGTAAAATCAATTATGCTGCCCACCAGAAAATTGCCGGAGAAATTGCTGAAAAGGCAGTAACTCTTGTTAAAAATGATAATATTTTCCCCATTGAAAATATTGATGAAAAAAAGATTACTGTGATTGATTTTGAAATGGGGAGAGTTTCGCTGGCTGAAGATGAGGGAGAAAAAGGAAATTTATTTCTTAAATACTTAAAAGAAGATTTAAATAAAGTTGAACATCTAAGTCTTAAAGATAATCAATTGAGCACTGCTGATAACAAAAAAATTAGCGGCAGTGATTTAGTTATTGTCTGCACCTATAATGCTGCAGCAAACAGAGAACAGGCAGAAATTGCAGAAAAACTGGCTGCAGACTATAATGTTTTAGTTTTAGCTCTGCGTAATCCCTATGATTTTAGATATCTTAATCAGACTCAGGCCTTTATTACAACTTATGATTACAGTCCAGCTGCTCAGAAAGCTGCTGCTGATTTAGTTAAAGGAAAAATTAAAGCTCGTGGAGAACTGCCGGTAAGTATTAAATAGAAAAACTTAATTTTTAATTTAATATATTTGACAATTTAAATTGCAATATATTAAATTTCAATTCTTTTCTTGACAGATTTACTTATCTATGTTAAAGTTATAAAAA
>JBKHFK010000283.1:0-2583 GCA_046540295.1 Halanaerobium sp. | reverse complement strand
TCTATAAATATTAAATTTATAGGATATTTAATTATATTTTTCAGCTCCGATTATTTAACTACTTCAAAATCCTGGTTGGACCAGCCATTTGGTTCATTAGCTTCAGTTCCCATTCCTCCATTTAAAGATACTGCATCATAATCAAGCATTCTCAATCCTGCTACTACCTGTCCTGCAGTCTGACCTGTATAACAATAAACAACTAATTTCTCATCCTCAGGCAGCTGTCCAAAATATTCCTGCATGCCAGAACCATAGGGAATGTTTATTGCATTCTCAATATGTCCTTCAGCATAATCCTGAGCCTGTCTTACTGAAACAATCTTTACTGAATCTTTTGAGCTATCAAGCATTTCTGGACTGATAATATAATTTTTAAACATTGAGTCTTCAACTTCTTCTAAACCAGCATAATAATCTACAATTGCTTTTTCAATTTCTTCGTCAACTTTATAATCAGTTTCGCCTTCCAGTTCATTTACTTCTGTTTCCACAACATCTTCATAACCATCAACTTTACTGATTCCTAAATTCCAGCCAAGCTTAACTGATTTTGCTTCAAATCCAGCAAAGTTTAATAATGCAGCTGTTTGATTAGCTGTCTGGGCTGTATAACAGTAAACATAAATTGTTTCATCGCCAGGTAAACTGTCAAGGTTATCAGCAATTGCTTCCGGTCCCCAGGGCAGGTTCACTGCTCCTTCTATATGACCTTCTTCATAATCCTCTTCCTGCCTAATATCTAAAATAAAGAGATCATCATCTTCTTTAACTTGATCAATAAAATCCTGCTGATCAATTATAGCATTTCCTTCAGGAAGATCTGCAAAATAATCATTAACCGCGTCTTCCACTGCATCAGAAACTGCAAACGCTGAACCAGACACTACCAGCAGAGCCATCACAACTAATGCCATTGATAATAAAATTCTTCTTTTTCTCATTTTAATTCCTCCTAATTTTTTTGGTAAATAATTAATCTAATTAAATCTAAAAAATACAATACATCAGAATTTTTTCACAAACTTTCCAAATAAAAGCTCCTGACCTCAGTCACGAACTTTTATTATTTACTTATCATATAAATTCAAAGTATCTTTTATGATCCATCCTGCGAACTTGGCTCTTCCGGAGCACCACTTGGCATTTCTTTTGGTGTATCACTATCAGATGACCATTCAACCCAGGCTCCATCATAAAGTTTTAAGTCTCTATAGCCGGCATTATGTAAAGCTAGAAAACTATTTGCAGCTCTAATAGAAGACTCACAGTACATAATAACTTCTTTATCAGGAGTTATCTCATTATCTGGATAATATCTTTGAATATAGCTTGATGGATAAAATTCACCACTGTCCTGATTATTTTCTACATAATTAATGTGGATAGCTCCGGGAATAATACCTTCACTAACCTCATCATCAGTTCTAACATCTAAAATCACAACATCTTCACTGGGTTCATTTGCCTGATCCAGCAAATCATCTTTAGTAGCAATTAAATCTTCATTCTTTTCGGAAGCTTCATATTCTTCAGCTTCAGCTTCATAATCACCGGAAACAAAATCAGCTCCCGCTTCATCTAAAGCATTTAAGCCACCACTGATCACCTGCATGTTTTCAGTATCATGTCCATAAACCAGCATTGTCCACCATAAACGGGCTGCATCCATATTGTTATTATTATCATAAATCAAAACCTTTGTCTGATTTGAAATTCCATTATCCCCTAAAGATGATTCAACTTTAGAAGCATCAGCCAGCATATTAGGATAGGGACCAAAACTAGTAATATCATTTCTTTCAATGTTTACCGCTCCCTCTAAATGCTGATCCTCAAAATCTCCTGATTTTTGAGTATCAACTACAACTACCTCTTCTTCCTCAATCATTTTAAGGGCCTCATCTGCTGAAATGATATCCTGATCCACTTCACCGGGTACGGAAATATCTGCTTCACAGCCTGTGAGAATTATCGCAAAAGCTAATAAAAGAAATAACACCTTTGCTGTTTTTTTCATTTTTCCACCTCCAAATTAATATTGTTAAAATTAGAACAATCTCTATTAATATTATAAAACATATTGTGCCTTTATAGTTATAACATTTGCTAATAGTATATTCAATTATCAAATGAAAACATTGATTTTAGATTAAAACTAAAAATATGTTATAATAGATATAATCAAAAATTAATTTTAAAAATAATCATTTATTAGGAGATTTTCTATGTACACTTTATTAAAAAATAAATTTAATAAAATTAAAGCCTGGCATTTAGTTTTATTTTTCTTTGTGGTTAATCTATTTTTTCTTAATAATTTTCCATTTATCCATTCTGATGAAGCCTGGTTGAGTGGACTTTCACGCCAGATTATAGAAAGCAAAAACTTTGCCAGCACAGAACCTTTTTTTGATCTAATGCCGCGATATCCTCATGCAATTAAAATTTTTTTCCACCTGCTGCAGATTATTTTTATTAAAATAATCAGTTATAGAATTTTTTCTTTTCGATTAATTTCTCTACTGGCCGGCATTTTGAGCCTTTTTGTCTTTTATATAATATCGTTTTTAATAACTAAAT
>JBKHFK010000282.1:0-2584 GCA_046540295.1 Halanaerobium sp. | reverse complement strand
TTATATCAGGAATGGGAAAAAATTATTTAATTTAACTGAGCATTATGTCGGGATCGGAATCGGACTTTAAAATGTGAGGTAATTACTATGCAGGATATTTTGGATCAGATAGAAATTAAAGTTGAAAATATTAAAATTCCTGAAGCTGTTTTAGAGCACTGGCAGCAGCTGCTGGATATGCTTGTTGAAATTTCTGAGGCTCAGGATGCACTTATAAATTATTATCAGGCTCCCTATTTAAATATTCAAAAAGGAAGTTCTAATCAGGAAAACATATTTACTGAAGGAGAAAAGTATAAAGTTAAAGAGCTTTATTGTAATCAGGTTATAAAAAATAAATCCAGTCTGGAAGTTACCAATGCATCTAAACTGGAAGAGTGGCAGGATTCAGCCTATATGGAAAATGGGCTGATTGCTTACCTGGGCTACCCTATTTTCTGGCCCACCGGTGAGATTTATGGAACAATCTGTCTTCATGATAATCAGCCTCGTAAATTTAGTAAGTTTATCAATAAACAGCTGCAGCTTTTTAAAGAGCTGGTCGAAAATGATCTGGAAATTATCTATCAGAATCAGTTAAATATTAATCTCAGAAAATACTATGCTGAACTGATAGATAATTTACCGGTAGGAGTTATGATTGAGGATCAACACGGCACAATATTAAAAGTTAATAAGGCAATGGAGAGAATCTCCGCTTATTCCCGCTCTGAACTAATAAAGAGCACAGTGTTTGAGACAGTAGTCCCTGATAATCAGGATGAGATAGCTAGGAAAAATATTGATAAAATTTTAAATGGGGAAGTGCTGATTCATGAACTTCCTTCTGCCAACAGCAGGGGAGAAGAGAGATTTATCCGACTTCAGGAAAGAAAAATAACTCTTCCCAATAATGAAACTGGAATAATTTCCATACAGAGTGATATCACTGATAAAATTAAAAGTGAAGAGAAAATTAGATATGCAAGCTATCATGACAGTCTGACTGATCTTTATAATCGTTCCTATCTGGAAAATAAAATTCAGAATTTAAATCAGGAAAATCTTTATCCGGTTTCACTGATTATGGCAGATTTAAATGGGCTTAAACTGGTAAATGATACATATGGCCACAATGAAGGTGATAAACTGCTTAAAAAAATGGCTGCAATATTAAAAGACAGCTGTCGGGATGATGATTTAATTGCCCGCTGGGGTGGAGATGAGTTTGTTATTCTGCTGCCGGAAACAGATGGAGAAGCAGTAAAAAAGATTGCTGCTCGAATCAATCAAAAAATTGCTGATACTTTTTTAGAATTTGAAGATGGAAGCAGGCTTCCACTTTCTGCTGCTCTCGGCTGGGGAGTAAAAAATAATTATTTTGAAGATATTTTTGAGATTTTAGATGAGGCAGAATCTAAAATGTATAAAAACAAACTTACAGAAAGTCGAAGTATAAAAAGTAATATTTTAAACACCCTTTTAAAAACCTTAAGCGAAAAAAGTCAGGAAACCTCCAGCCACTCAAATCGGATGGCTGATCTGGCTCAAAAACTGGCCGAAAAAATTGATTTAAGTCAATCTGAAATTAATAAGCTAACTTTAATTGCAAAACTCCATGATATTGGAAAAACAATTATTCCCGAAAAGATATTAAACAAAGAAGATAAACTAACAGAAGCAGAATGGAAGGAAATCCAGAGTCATCCGGCTGTAGGACACAGAATATTAAATGCTACTGAAGAATTTTCTCATATTTCGGAAGCTGTACTTTCTCATCATGAGCGCTGGGATGGCAGTGGTTATCCCAGAGCTTTGAGCAGAGAAGAAATACCCCTGCTGGCAAGAATTATTGCCCTTGTTGATGCCTATGATGTGATGACAACTGAACAGGTTTATAAAAAAGCAATCTCTAAAAAAGAAGCTTTAAAGGAGATTAAAGCTAATGCCGGAACTCAATTTGACCCGGTACTGGCAGATATATTTATTGAATTAATGTCAGAGTAAAATTTAAAATATTATTTCAGAATGCATAAGAAAAAACCTGCCGAGAGAAGGAAATCAATAGGCAGGTTTTTTCTATAGCATAATATTATTTATGTGATAGTTTAATAATATTATCAGATATTATTAAAGAGCTGCAGCACCTTCTTCTCCGGTTCTGATTCTAATTGCATTTTCGATATCTGAGATAAAGATTTTTCCATCTCCAACCTCACCGGTCTGCACAGCTTCTTTAATTGCTTCAACAATTCGATCTACATCAGTATATTCAACAATTATTTCTACCTTAATTTTTTTGCGGAGTCGAATGCGGTAGGTTACACCCCTGTAGGTTTCGGAATGTCCTTTTTGAGAGCCATAACCTTTAATTTCAGTAATATTTAAACCATTGATTCCTATTTCTTCGAGTCTATCAATTAAGCGGTCGGTTTTATCCGGTCTAATAATTGCTTCAATTCTTTTCATTTTAGTCCCCCCCTTTAATTTTGAGCTTTAATATTTACCATAAAATCAGGATAGGATTCTGTACCGTGTTCTGAGAAATCGAGACCTTCAATTTCATCTTCCTCAGAAACTCTGAGCCCAATTACTGCATCAATTG
>JBKHFK010000281.1:0-2593 GCA_046540295.1 Halanaerobium sp. | reverse complement strand
CCCATCAGGCAATGCTTAAAATGGAAAATGATCATATTGTTAAAGAATTAAAAAATGATGTTAACCGACGGGTTAATTTTGAGACTGCAAATTTAGAAAAATCAGTTTCTGCAGCAATGGATCAGCTGGAATATATAGATATTATAGAACGAAAAGAAGGTCTGGAGAGCTTAAGCCCTGGCCTGCAGGAGATTGCAGAACTGCGCAGAGCAAATCCATATGCCTCTTTAAAAGAATTAGGAGAAATATTAGACCTCAGTAAATCGGGAGTTAATCACCGGCTGCGAAGAATTAAGAAAATTGCTCAAAATTTAACTTGAAATTCTTTTAAAAGATGATATAATAAGATTGGAAATAAAAAATAATATATAAATTACTGCTGATTTAAATATCAGCTTTGTTTTTGGCTGTATCGGGACAATTTTGTTCCGTTTGGACAAAAACGTTCCAGCTCGGAGGTTAAACATGAATAAACTGTTTAAAATTCAGCAGAAAATAGTACCGGAAATTGTAAAGACAGCCCAGCAAAGATATAATATTTTACGTGGTATTTATTATAATCAGCCCATTGGCCGCAGGGCTCTGGCCCGGATTTTAGGTCTCAGCGAAAGAACTATTCGCAATGACTTAGAATTTTTTGAAAAAAATGCTCTGATTACAATTACTCCAGCAGGTACTCAGATAACTAGAATTGGAGAGGAATTTCTGATAGAATTAGATGAGTACATCAAAGAGTTAAGAGATATCAGTTATTTAGAAAACAGACTGGAAAATATTCTGGGAATAGAAAAAGTTAAACTGGTTAATGGAGCAGTTCCGGCCGGTGATTTAAAAGCAGAAATCGGCAGAATGGCCTCACAGCTTTTACAGCATGAAATTAAAAATGGTGATATTCTTGCTGTAACAGGTGGGACGACATTAGCCCAGGTGGCATCTGAGATGAGCTACAGCGCTGAATCCAGGGATGTAACTGTTGTTCCCGGAAGGGGTGGACTGGGCGAGGATGTTGAACTTCAGGCTAATACAATTGCTGCTAAAATTGCTAAAAAACTTGGCGGCAGCTATCATCTGCTGCATATCCCGGACAATATGGCTGAAGAGAATATTTATCATATTACCAAGGAACCCACAATTAAAAAAACTTTAGAAATTTTAAAAAGAGCCAATATCTTAATTCACGGAGTAGGTACTGCTGAAGATATGGCAGAACGCCGGGGAATGAATAAAAAAGAAATTAAGGATCTCTTAAACGCTGGAGCAGTAGGAGAGGCCTTTGGATTTTATTTTAATGCCCGGGGTGAAATAATCTACTCAACCACAAGTGTTGGTTTGAATCTGGATGACCTGCAGGCAGTAAATAAAGTGATTGTTGTTGCAGGAGGAGAAAATAAGGCAGAGGCTATCATTTCTGCAGTTTCTTCTAAATACCAGGACATTTTAATTACTGACGAAATTACAGCCCGAAAAATTATCTCTCTTAAGGGGGGTGAGGCCGAAGACAGGCTGGCAAATTAAAATCAGCAGGTTATAAACTTTCAAAAATTTTAGGTCTTTGTTTAGTAAATTTATTTGTAAATGATTCATCATATTATAAGGAGGAATAAAATAATGACAAAAAAAGTAGCAATTAATGGATTTGGCCGGATTGGTAGAGGATACTTAAGACTGGTAGAAGGTAGAGATACTGAAGAAATCGAAATCGTTGCAATTAATGATTTAGTAAATGTTGAAAACTTAGCTTATTTACTTAAGTATGATTCTGTCCATGGTCGCTTTGATGGTACAGTAGAAGTTGAAGCTGGTGACTTAGTAGTTAATGGTAAAAAGATTAAAGTTTCTGCAATTAAAGATCCTGCAGAATTACCATGGGGCGAAAATGACATTGATGTTGTAATCGAATCAACAGGTGTATTCCGCAAAAAAGCTCAGTTAATGCAGCATATAGAAGCCGGTGCGAAAAAAGTTATTTTAACAGTACCTGCTAAAGATGAAATTGACAACACTATTGTATTAGGTGTTAATGATGATGACTTAAGCGATGATGACTTAATCGTTTCCAATGCTTCCTGTACAACAAACTGTCTGGCTCCTTTGGCCAAGGCCTTAAATGATGAGTTTGGAATTGAAAAAGGTCTGATTACTACTGTACACGGTTATACAACAAGTCAGGCTATTTTAGATATGCCGGCTTCTAAAACCAGAAGAGGTAGAACAGCTGCTGAAAATATTATTCCTACAACTACAGGTGCTGCTATTGCAACAACAAAAGTACTGCCTGAGTTAGATGGTAAGATTGACGGTATGGCTATCCGGGTTCCTGTACCAAATGGTTCCTGTGTTGACGGAGTATTTACTTTAGAAAAAGACGTAACAGTTGAAGAAGTAAATGCAATGTTTAAAGAAAAAGCTGAAGGCGAAATGAAAGGTGTCATGGGATATACTGAAGACGAATTAGTTTCCAGAGATATTATGGGACAGTTTGAATCTTCTATGATTGATGCTCAGTCAACTATGGTTGTTAATGGCAATATGGTTAAAGTTATTTCCTGGTATGACAATGAGTTAAGTTATACAAATAGAGTTTTAGACTTAA
>JBKHFK010000280.1:0-2602 GCA_046540295.1 Halanaerobium sp. | reverse complement strand
TGCTCTGAAATATTTTGTAGAGCTCTTTAAAAAGTTTAATTTGGAGGAGATAGTAAATGACAAAGAAAAATTTGGACTGGGAAAATTTAGGATTTGAATATCACGAAACTGATAAGAGATACATAGCAAATTATAAAGATGGTGAGTGGAAAGAGGGGAAATTAAGTTCTGAATCAAATCTGGTAATTAACGAAAGTGCAGCTGTATTGCAGTACTGCCAGCAGGTTTTTGAAGGCTTAAAAGCCTACACCACTAAGGACGGCAGTGTAGTAACCTTTAGGCCTGATTTAAATGCCGAAAGAATGATTAAATCAGCTGCAGGACTGGAGATTCCGCCTTTTCCGAAAGATAGATTTTTAGAAGCAGTTGATCAGGTAGTAGAGGCCAATATAGACTGGGTTCCTCCTTATGGAACTGGAGCTTCCCTCTATTTACGTCCCTTTATTATCGGTTCCAAAGATGTCATTGCCATTAAACCGGCAGATGAGTATCAGTTTAGGCTTTATGCAACACCGGTTGGACCCTATTTTAAAGGTGGAGTAAATCCTCTGACCTTAAGAGTCAGTGATTCTGATCGAGCGGCTCCCCGGGGAACCGGACATCTCAAGGCAGGTTTAAACTATGCCATGAGTTTAAATACTACTGTAGAGGCTCATGAGGAAGGTTATGATGAAAACCTATTTTTAGATGCTGCCACAAGAAGCTATGTTGAGGAGAGTGGTGGGGCCAATATTATATTCATCACAGAGGATAAGGAACTTGTAACTCCTAAATCCACTTCAATTCTGCCTTCAATTACCAAAAGATCAATTCTTTATCTGGCTGAAAATCATCTCGGTTTAAAAGTTACAGAAAGACCTGTTAAATTAGAGGAATTAGAAAACTTTGCTGAAGCAGGACTCTGTGGGACAGCAGCAGTGATTTCTCCAGTTGGTAAGGTAGTAAATGGTGATCAGGAAATTAGATTCCCCAGTGGAATGGACGATATGGGACCTGTTATCAAAGAATTATATGAGACCCTAACCAGAATGCAGCTGGGAGTTATTGAAGCACCGGCAGGCTGGATTAGAAAAATTAAATAAAAAATGTTATTAATAATAAATTTTAGTTTTACCGCTCTCCAAAAGAAGAGGGCGGTTTTTGTATGTAAAAATATATCTAAGCTTATTATAGATTAGCAGCTAAAAGTTGACTAAATAAATTAACTTTTTATTAACATTACCGTAATATAATATTAACATTTGAACGTTATTATTATATTACAGTAATTTAAAGGGAGGATATTTGTTATGAAAAAACTTTTTTTAATTTCATCAATTTTACTTCTGTTAATGCTGTCTTTAGGTAATGTTGCTTTCGCTCAAGAGGAAGATGATGTTCTTTTGGATTTCTATTATCCAGTAGGTGTAGCAGGATCATTGGCTGAAGTTGTGGAAGAAATGGTTGAAGAATTTAATGAATCTCATGAAAATATTACTGTTCAACCTGTATATTCGGGTGACTATGATGACACCATGCAGAGAGTTCAGACCGGAGTAATGGGAGAAGATCCACCAGATGTTGCTGTTTTAGAGATATCTGAAGCACACAGTCTATTACAAATGGATGCTACAATTCCTTTAACAGAATTTATAGAATCCGAATCTGAAGATTTTTTAGATCCATATTATGATGCCTTTTTAGAAAATGGAAGGCTGCATGGAGAACAATGGACTATGCCTTTCCAAAGAAGCACCCCAGTCTTATATTATAATAAAGACCATTTTGCAGAAAAAGAAGACGAGTTAGAAGCTGCTGGATTAGATCCTGACCGTGCACCTGAATCCTGGGATGAAATGCTTGAGTATGCTAAGATTTTAACAGATAGAGAAAATGATCAGTGGGGCTTAATTATTCCGGGTGGATGGAATGATTGGATTTTTGAAGCTTTTGCTTACCAAAATGATGCACAGTTAATAAATAGAGAAGGTACAGAAGCTTATTTTACTGATGACAAAGTATTAGAAGCTGCTCAATTTTGGTATGATTTAGCGCATGAACATGAAGTTATGCCAAAAGAAGTAAGGACCTGGGCCGGTAGTCCGACAGATTTCGCAGGAGAAGCTGCTTCAATGCTTTATAATTCCACTGGAGCTTTACCACCTATTATGGACTCTTCTGATTTTGAAGTAGGTGTGGCATTTATGCCAAAAAAAGAAACTTTTGGGGCAGCAGTTGGAGGAGGAGACTTTCATATCTTTAAAGATATTCCTGAAGAAAAGCAGGAAGCAGCCTGGGAATTTATAAAGTATATGACCAATCCTGAAAATGCTGCTGAATGGAGTGTGGAATCAGGTTATGTTGCAGTCAGAGAAGATGCATATGAAGTTGAAATGCTCGCAGAAGATGTAGAAAAACAGCCGGGTCGGGCAGTTGCTAGAGACCAACTTGAATATGCTCATCCTAAAATGAGTGCAGTTGGTTATCAAGAAATTAGACAAAACCTAACAGATATCTTAGATGAACTTATGGAAGGTAATATGGATGCAGAAGAAGCAATGAATGAAGCACAAAATAGTATCCAAACAATCCTGGATAAAAACAATTAAAAAATAAATTTTAG
>JBKHFK010000279.1:0-2603 GCA_046540295.1 Halanaerobium sp. | reverse complement strand
CAGTTGTCTTTCCAATATTCAGTGCAGGCAGCATAGTTTTAATCACTGCAGTTGGTTATCTCTTTTTTGGTGAAAAACTAAATACTAAAGAGTGGGCTTCAATTTTAATGACAGTTATAGCTTTGATTTTAATTAATATTTAAGTTAATCTAGGCTAATAAAGAAGATAATTTGCAAATTGAAGAAGAAAATATGGATAAATTTAAAAAGAGAACATTTAAGGGACCAAAAGAATTTATTAAAGAACTAAAATTTATTTTAAAAAATAGAGCTCAGATCAAGAGGCTAGAAGCGGGAGATCTAATAGATGCAAAATTAATGCAGAGACTGATGATGGCAGTAACTGGACTAAAGATTGGAGTGATGATAATAAATGAAGGAAATTTTTGCAAGAAGGAGTATTAGGAAATATACATCCGAGAAAATTGAGAATGAAAAAATAAAAAAGATTGTTAAAGCTGGTTTTGCAGCACCTTCCTGTGGAAATCAGCGGATAAACCATTTTATAATAATAAAAGATAAGGAAATACTAAATAGTATTGCAGATATCCATGGTTATGCGGAGGCCCTTAGAGAAGCTGATACTGCTGTAGCTGTCTGTGCAAATCTAGAAGAAGAGCTTTATGAAGGTTTTTGGGTGCAGGATTGTGCTGCTGCAGCTGAAAATATGCTGACAGAAGCAGTTCATTTAGGTTTAGGAGCTGTCTGGCTTGGAGTTCATCCGAAAGAGAGAATTATAAAGCAGGTAAATTCTATTTTAGAACTTCCTGAAAAAGTAAAAGTTCTGGCTTTAATCTCCCTCGGTTATCCAGCAGAAGAAAAAGAAGCTTCAGATAGATATATAGAAGCTAAAGTGCATTTTGATAAATGGTAATCTTTACGACTACAAAACTTATTCTGCAAATTTTCTGGAGAATAGATCAGAGAAAATTAATTGACTTTAAGGAGGGGGAAATTAATTATGGGTAATCTAAAGATTTTAGCAGCGGAATCACTCGGTGTCAGAGCATTATGCTGTCTGTTAGAAAAAGATGAGCAGAAGATTTTAATTGATCCCGGTATTTCTTTAGGTTATACCCGCCAGGGACTGCTGCCCCATCCGATTCAGATAGCTGTAGATGAGATCATCAGAGAAAATATTATAAAAGAGTTAAAAGAAGCATCAGATATTGTGATCAGCCACTTTCACGGTGATCATATACCCTTCAGGGAAGCCAATGTTTACCAGATTAAGCTGGAGCAGGTAAAAGATCACCTTAAAGATAAAAATATCTGGGCTAAATCAGCAGAATCTGATTCACACAAGTTTCAGGAAAGAGCCTGGGATCTTAAATTCAATTCGACTCATTTTACTGAAGCAGAGAGCAGAAGTTCTGGTGTTTTAAGCTTCAGCCAGCCGGTTTTTCATGGAGAAGAGGATTCTTTTCTTGGTGAAGTGATGATGACTAAAGTTAAGCTTGAGGATAAAATATTTGTTCATGCCTCTGATATTCAGTTTTTCTATAGACCGACAATTGAAAAACTAATTGAAATGCAGCCGGATCTAGTAATTGCCAGTGGACCTCCTCTTTATCTTTCTCATGTGGATCAGGAAATGGCTTCAAAGGCAGCAGAAAATATACTGCTTTTAAGTAATGAAGTTGAAACTTTAATCGTTGACCACCATCTGCTGCGTTCAGAAGCGGGGCTGACTTATCTCAGGGAGCTAAATGACAAATCTCCAAATCAGATCATTTCAGCTGCTGATTTTATGGGAATTAAGCCCTGTTTATTAGAGGCGAGAAGGAAAGAGCTTTATCAGAGATTTCCGGTTCCTGCTGACTGGCATCAGGACTATGAGGCAGGACTTGAGGATACTGCAGATTATCTGCTGCAGGCCAGAGAAAAACTTTTAAATTTTGAAGAATTATTTCAGTATTTTAAGTCTTAAGAGAGGTGATTTAAATGAAATTAAAAGTACTAGTTGAAAATAATACTCTAATTGATCGCTATTTTAAAGGAGAGCCCGGGGTTTCCTACTACTTAGAGGCTGACGGCAAAAAAATATTATTTGACACCGGTTATTCGGATCTGTTCATTGAAAATGCAGGCAAAATGGATATAGACTTACTGGATTTAGATTATCTTGTACTCTCACACAGCCATCTTGATCACAGCTGGGGACTGCAGCATTTAATTCAGCTTTTTACTGAAGCCCAGATTGAGGGTAAAGAATATAAAAAGCCAGAATTAGTAACCCATCCGGAAACATTTGCTGCCAGAAGAGTCGAAAGAATTGATCAGATTGGATCTTTAATCTCTAAAGAAAGAGCAGCCCGTCATTTTGATTTGAATCTGAGCCGGGAGCCTTTTTGGCTTACAGATAATCTAGTTTTTTTAGGAGAAATTGAGCGCAAAAATGATTTTGAAGCTCAAAGTCCGATTGGAAAAGTTATAAAAAATGGTAAAGAAGAACCTGATTATATAGTTGAAGACTCAGCTTTAGCCTATAATAGTCCTCAGGGATTAGTCATTATCACCGGCTGTTCTCATGCAGGAATCTGTAATATTTCAGAAAAAGCTAAAAGTATTTTTAAGGAAGAAAAAGTTATTGATCTAATTGG
>JBKHFK010000278.1:0-2624 GCA_046540295.1 Halanaerobium sp. | reverse complement strand
CTTGAATACTGTTTTGAATATTGTCCGGGAGGTAAATAATAATGTGTAAAAAGAAGATAGCAGTAGTTGCTTTAACATTGGGAGGGATAGATATTGCCCGGGAAATCAAAAATTCACTACAGGGTATAGAACTATATTTTTCAGATAGGCTTATAAGAGAGCAAAAGTGTAATAATTTAAATGGAGATGTTAATTATTATTCCTCCTTAAGAAAATTAACAGCAGAATTGTTCAAAAGGTATAATAATATTATTTATATTATGGCTCTGGGTATAGTAGTCCGAGTAATTGCTCCCCTGCTGGAGAGCAAAAAATATGATCCGGCTGTACTGACAATTGATGATACAGCTCAGAATGTGATCAGTACTCTTTCCGGTCATCTCGGAGGAGCAAATCAACTTACTGCAGAGCTGGCTGATTTTTTGAAGGCCAGACCGGTAATCACTACGGCAACAGATTGTAGTAATAAGCTGGCTGTGGATCTTCTGGCACAGAGATTAAACTGCAAAATAAAACCCTTTAGTAGATTGAAAAAAGCAAATGGAGCCCTTTTATTTGGTAAAAAGCTGCATATTTTTAGTGATTATAATCTTAAGATTGAAGAGGATGATAATCTGGCCCAATTTTCTCTGGCCCAGCTGACTGATAAGAGCAGTGCGGAAGCTTTTGAGCTTATAATTTCCAATCAAAAAATAAAGCTTAAAGAAAATCAGCTGCAGTTAATTCCCAGAAATATTGTGCTTGGTATTGGCTGCAGAAAAAACACCTCTGCTGAAGAGATTGAGGCTGCCTTAAGTAGTCTTTTAAGAGATTTGAATCTACTGCCTGAAAGCATAAAAAAAGTGGCCACAATTGATTTAAAGGAAAAAGAAGCAGGGATTTTGAAGTTGACAGCAGAAAATAACTGGCCGCTGGAGATTGTGAGTAGAGAAAGCATCAAAGAGCTTGAAGCCGATTTAGATATTAAAAAATCAGACTTTGTTAAAAAAACTATCGGAGTAACAGCTGCTGCATCTCCAGCAGCAGTTCTGGCATCAGACTCTGGTAAGTTAATTGTTGATAAACAAAAATATTCGGGTATTACTCTGTCAGTTGTTGAGGAGGAAGTAAGAGATGAATAGAAAAATTGTTATTGCAGGCAGCCGCAGTGGAGTTGGCAAAACTACTATTGCCTTAGGTTTAATGGCAGCTCTCAAAAAAAGGGGACTTAAAGTTCAACCTTTTAAGGTTGGTCCTGATTATATAGATCCCGGTTTTCACACTTTAATCTGCGGCAGAAATTCTTATAATCTGGACAGCTATTTTTTGGGAGCAGCAGGAGTTAGGGATACTTTTTTGAACAAAAGTAAGCAGGCTGATATTTCTCTAATCGAAGGAGTAATGGGCCTTTTTGATGGTAAGGGGAAAAAATCGGTCAGCAGTACAGCCGAAATTGCAAAAACAATAAATGCTCCTGTTATTTTGATTATTGATGCTCGCAGGGTGGCCCAGAGTGCAGCAGCAGTAGTTTATGGTTATAAAAATTATGATCAGGATTTAAATCTTAAGGGAGTTATAATTAATAATGTCAGCAGTTCTCATCATTTTAAACTTTTAAAAGAAGCAATTGAGGCCAAAATGAGTGAGTTGAAAATTCTGGGTTATCTTCCCAAAAATCAGGATTTAAAGCTGCCAGAAAGACACCTGGGTCTGGTGCCGGTTTCTGAAAGCAGAGAACTTAAAAAATACAGCCAGAAATTAATTGGACTGATGGAAGAATATATTGATCTTGATCAGATAATAGAAATTTCAGAAACAGAAAAAAAGTGGCAGGCAGAAAGGAGTGATTTGCTTGCAGATTCCAAAAATAAAATGGGTTCTGAAAATAAAACAGAAGCAGAAAAGCTAAAGATTGGAGTTGCTCTTGATCAGGCTTTTAACTTTTACTACCAGGCAAATCTTGATCTTTTGAGAGCTGGAGGAGCAAAAATCATTGAATTTAGCCCCTTAAATGATGCTCAGCTGCCGGAAGTGGATGCAGCTTATCTTGGTGGAGGTTTTCCCGAAAGTTTTCTCAAACAGCTGTCTGCAAATAAAGAATTTAAAAATGATCTGACTGAAAAAATTAGCGAAGGGCTGCCGATTTATGCAGAATGTGGAGGTTTGATGTACCTCTGCAGCAGTGTTCAGGATTTTGAAGGAAGTAAATATCAGATGCTTAATTTATTGCCTGCTGAAATAGAAATGACTTCAAAACTGCAGGAAATGGGCTACCGAGAAATTAAGGCAGTCAGTGATAATATGTTATTAAATAGAGGAGAAACTGCAAGAGGCCATGTTTTTCATTATTCTAAAATCAAAAATATTGAGCAGTCTGTAAAAAGAAATTATAGTTATCGAAAAAACAAAGAAGGTTACAGTACTCTGGATAATATTTTAGCCTCTTATGTTCATCTTCATTTTGCTTCCAATCCCGAAATAGTTAATAATTTTTTAGAAAAGGCTTTAATCTATAAAAAGAGTAGGGGTGCTTAATTTGCAGCCGATAGTTATTTTGGTTACCGCTTTAATAATCGATTTAATAATATCCGATCCGGACTGGATCCCACATCCGGTTGTAATTATGGGAAGGCTGATCAGTTTTC
>JBKHFK010000277.1:0-2630 GCA_046540295.1 Halanaerobium sp. | reverse complement strand
TTATGGATTTCGGCAACTGCTGCCGGAGTTAAGGTTGGTTTTTTTAATCTGATTGGAATGCGATTAAGGAGAGTTGTACCTTCTTCAATTGTGGGACCAATGATTAAATCACATAAGGCAGGTAAGGGTTTAAGCAGTGATCAGCTTGAGGCACATTATCTAGCCGGAGGAAATGTTGATCGGGTTGTTGATGCCTTAATTGCTGCTCAGAGAGCAGAAATTGATCTGACATTTGAGAGAGCGGCTGCAATTGATCTGGCAGGAAGAGATGTATTAGAAGCAGTTAAAATGAGTGTTAATCCGAAGGTGATTCAGACTCCAGTTGTCACTGCAGTAGCGATGAATGGTATTCAGGTAATGGCGACTGCAAGAGTTACGGTAAGAGCAAATATAGATCGTCTTGTAGGTGGAGCTGGAGAAGAAACTGTACTTGCTCGGGTTGGAGAAGGTATTGTTACTACAGTCGGATCTGCCGATTCACATAAAAAAGTACTGGAAAATCCTGATTCTATTTCTAAAACAGTTTTAGACAAGGGGCTGGATTCCGGAACGGCTTTTGAGATTCTGTCTATTGATATTGCTGATGTTGATGTTGGTAAAAATATTGGTGCTCAGCTGCAGACTGATCAGGCAGAGGCTGATAAAGAAATTGCTCAGGCAAAGGCTGAGGAAAGAAGAGCAATGGCAGTAGCTGAAGAACAGGAAATGAAAGCCAGAGTTCAGGAAATGAGGGCTAAAGTTGTTGAAGCTGAAGCAGAAGTTCCCCTGGCGATGTCCGAAGCCCTAAAAAAAGGAAATATGGGGGTAATGGACTATATGAAACTTAAAAATGTAGAATCTGACACAAAGATGCGGACCAGTATTTCCGAGTCTTCAGAAAATGAAAAAGAAAAGCAGGATTAAAATTAATATTTTGAATGGTTATCAATGCTGGAGGTGAAATATGGAAGAACTTATTTTTGTACTTCCTACATTAATAATATTTTTTGTAATTATATTTCAGATAATTGCTCTTTTAAAAAAGGGTTTTGATTTTATTAAAAAAAATTATGATCTGACAATTGAGCAGGCCGGTGAAAAAATCAAAAAAAATACCGGTCAAATGGACAATAGTTTTGATCAGGATGAAGTGAAGACCAGAATTGCAGAGGCCGAGCAGGAATCACTGGCTGAGAGTAAAGAAAGAATTTTAAAAGAGAATAAAAAAAATGATTCAAAGAGACAGGTTTCTAAAGAGCGAAGAAGGAAAAAAATAGAAAAAGATAAAAGCAAGCGAAATAAATATAAACAAAAAAACGGCTCCCTGGGTCAAATATTTGCTCAGTATAATGAGGTTGAAAGGGCTGTTATTTATCATGAAATTTTATCAAAACCTAAAGCATTAAAAAGGGATTAATATTAAAGCTTCTTCAAAACTGTGGCCCCCCTCCGGCTGCAGTTTTTTCGCTAAATTTGTTTAAAGAAATAAATATGATATAATAAATAAGTAAAAGTATTAAGGAGGAGTTATATTTGAGTCAACAAGAAAATAAAATCGAAATCAATGATTATCAGCTTGCCCAGAACTTTTTTGGTCACAATGACCGAAATCTAAAACTTTTAGAGGATATACTTTCTTTAAAACTAAGCGGCAGAGGTAATCAGATAAAAATAAAAAGTGATGGAGATCTTCAAAATTCAGAAAAAATAATAAAAAAACTACTTTCTTTAACAGATAAAAATGAGGAGCTTTCCCCAAGAAAACTTAAATATGCAGCAGAGCTTTTAAAAAGAAATCCGGCTGTTGATTTAAATAAAATTTACGATGAAGTGATACTGGAAAATTATAAAGGTCGAAAAATTAAGGCTAAAACTATGGGACAGAAGCTTTATCTGGAATCAATCAAAAATAGAGATATTGTATTTTCCATTGGTCCTGCCGGTACAGGTAAAACCTATCTGGCAATGGTAATGGCAGTAAAAGGTCTCCTAAATAATGAAATTAACAGGATTGTTTTGACCAGACCGGCAATTGAAGCCGGAGAAAATTTAGGTTTTTTGCCGGGGGATATGCAGGAAAAGGTTGATCCTTATTTACGACCATTATATGATGCACTTTATGATATTTTGGGACCTGAAAAGGCTAAATTGTATCAGGAAAAAGATATAATAGAGGTCGCACCACTGGCCTATATGAGAGGCAGAACTCTTGACGATTCTTTTGTGATTTTAGATGAGGCTCAAAACACTACCCTGGAGCAGATGAAAATGTTTTTAACCAGGATTGGTTTTAATTCTAAGGCTGTAATTACAGGTGATATAACTCAGATAGATTTACCGAGTAAAAAACGTTCAGGTCTGGCTACAGTACAGAAAATATTAAAGGATATCAAAGGTATAGATTTTGTTTATTTAAGCAGACATGATGTTGTAAGACATGATCTGGTTAAAGAAATTATTAAAGCATACGAAAGTTATGAAAGTGGGAACTGAAAATGAGATTTATGAAAAAATTAAGAGTTAAACTCCGCAACTGGAGAAGAGAATATCTTGATTTTTCATCTAATAGTTACAAGATAATCTGGGCAGTTATATTTTTTATTTTGATCGCTCTGCTTTTAAGCCTGGATTTAATTCCCAATCAGGTTGAT
>JBKHFK010000276.1:0-2640 GCA_046540295.1 Halanaerobium sp. | reverse complement strand
AATTCTACAGTTTTAGCTTCTCCTGCCTTTAATTCCAGCCGTTTAAATCCTTTGAGAGATTTAATTGGTCTGGTTAAAGAAGCAATCCTGTCGTGAACATATAATTGGACGACTTCTGCTCCATCTATTTGACCTGTGTTTTTGATATCAACCTTGATAGTAATTGTTTGATTACCTTCAAATTCTTTAGGACTGATCTCCAGATTCGAATATTCAAAATCTGTATAACTTAAGCCAAAGCCAAATGGGTAAAGTGGTCTGTTACCTGTAAAGACATAATCACGGTAGTGAGACATATGACGGCGGTTATAATGAATGGGTGTCTGACCAACATTTTTAGGAATTGAGACCGGCAGTTTGCCTGAGGGATTATAATCTCCAAATAAGACATCTGCCACTCCGTTTCCGCCTTCCTCTCCGGGTAACCAGGCTTCTAAAATAGCATCAGCATTTTCGGCTGTCCATTCGATAGAAAGCGGGCGGCCGTTGACCAGAATAACCACTACAGGTGTTCCAGTTTTGACAATTTCCTTAATTAATTCCTCCTGTACACCCGGCAGATCTAAGGAGGTGCGGTCATGGTGTTCTCCTGTGGTATCAGTGGTATTCTGCAGCTCACTTAAAAAGGCTCCTCCTTCAAAGTCAACTACATCATCATCACTGTTCTCATTTTCTCCCATCCCGGAAAGTCCAGATTTTCCACCTACAACAACCAGAGCAATTTCTGATTCTTGAGCAGCCATTACAGCTTCTGCAAAACCATCTTCATTTTGATCCATAATATCGCAGCCATAAGCATAATTTATTTTTGTATCCTGAGAGATTTTTGATTTTATTCCCTCAAGAATACTGATCACTTCTACTGCATCCTCTTTACTATCAACATGAGCGCTGTAGGCATAATCTCCAAGCAGGTTGCGGGTGCTGTCTGCTGAAGGCCCAATCACAGCCAGAGAACTAAGCTCTTTAGATAAAGGCAGCAGCTCATTTTCATTTTTAAGTAAGACCATTGATTTACGGGCTGATTCGCGGGCCAGCTCTCTCTGTTCTTCTGTCTCAAAAAGTTCTGCAATTTTTTCAAGATCAACATAGCGCTGATCAAAAGCATTAACCTTAAACTTATAACGGAGGTGCCTTCTTACAGACTGGTCAATTACAGCTTCTGAGATTAAACCATCATTGACTGCATCAACCAGCTTTTGTCCATAACACTCAGTTTCCGGCAGCTCGATATCCAGCCCTGCTTCCAGAGCTTTAATCCCCGCTTCCTGCATTGAACGAGCAACCTTATGTTCTTTATGCAGCATTTTAATACTCCAGTAATCAGAGACTACTACTCCATCAAAGCCCCATTCTCCTCTTAAAATATCAGTTAATAATTTGCGGGAGGAAGCACAGGGAATTCCATCAATATCGTGATAGGCATTCATTACTGAACCAGCATTCGCGGTTTTAATTGCAGCCTCAAAGGGGAATAAAAAACTTTCTCTTAATTCTCTTTCGGAAAGATTAACCGGAGCGTGGTTGCGACCACCTTCAGAATAGCTGTGGCCGGCAAAATGTTTTAAAGTTGCTACAATACCTTCTGAAAGTTTATCTCCCTGCAGGCCTTTAACATAGGAAGTTACCATTTCAGCAGCTAAATAAGGGTCTTCACCAAAGGTTTCTTCAACTCTACCCCAGCGCAAATCTCTGGCCACATCAGCCACCGGTGATAAAGCCAGGTGAGCACCGATAGAGCGCAGCTGTTTTCTGATTACATCAGTCTGCCTTTCCAGTAATTCTGGCTCCCAGCTGCTGGCAACACCAATTGACTGGGGAAAAGTTGTTCCCCCCTTACCCATATAGCCACTTAAACATTCCTCATGCACTATAGCCGGAATTCCCAGACGGGTATTTTCAGCCAGGTATTTCTGCATTTTATTTGCTGCCTCAGCAGCTGCTTCTGGTTCTAAAGCACTGGCTCCTGCGATTCTTGTAATCTGCCCAATTCCATTTTTTAAATATTTAGCTGCTTTCTTTTCCGAAAACCTGCCATTTTCCAGGATTTTATCAGGACCAATAGAACCAAGCTGTGCTACTTTTTCTTCTAAAGTCATTTCTTTTAATAATTTTTCTACCTTTTCTTCTAAGGAATAATCTTCTAAACTAAATTCTGCCATAAATTATCTCTCCTAACTTTAATACTAATTGAAATTTCAAAAGTGTTAATTTAAGTCTTAAAAAAACTTCTAATAATTTATTTCCGTGTTAATACTTAAATTCCTGCTTTAAATTTTTATTTATTTTTATCACTTAACTATTTTCAAAATTTCGTTTAACTCTTTAATCTGACTTTTATCTAAATTTTTTACCGGAGTTTTACAACCTGCATAAAAATCATCATTTCTTAAAGCTGTCGCTTTTTTGATGGCCGGGAAAAAGGGGTCTGACACACTGTAAATTTCCATTAAACCGTTAATCTTAGCTGAAATCTCTTTCAGTTTCTTAAAATCAGCATTTAAATATGAGCTGTAAAAATCAGCAAAAAGATCGGGAACTACATTGGAGAGACCTCCAATTAAGCCATTTCCTCCATTTAATAAATTGGGAAGGAAATATTCATCAAAACCTGAAAAAACTGCAAAATCACGCTCCAAT
>JBKHFK010000275.1:0-2648 GCA_046540295.1 Halanaerobium sp. | reverse complement strand
AGAGTTTAATAAACTATCAGAAGAGGTAGAAAAATATCGTCAGAAAAATAAAAAAGAAAAAGAGAGGTAATTTAAATGTATAGAAAAGTAAAGGAATATTTTAAAGGTAGAGAAACTCAGGATGGAGCAGGAGTTAAACTCAGACGCTGTTTTGGTTACCACCAGATTCCAGATTTTGATCCTTTTTTAATGATGGACTTTTTTGACTCAACTGACCCCGCTGATTACAGGCGTGGATTTCCCTGGCATCCCCACCGCGGAATTGAAACTGTGACCTATCTAATTAAAGGGAAAATTGAACATGGTGACAGTATCGGTAACAGTGGGGTGATTAGAAATGGTCAGTGCCAGTGGATGACTGCAGGTTCAGGAATTACCACAGCCTTCAGAAGAGATGCTGGGGGTTCAGGTCTGGCTAAATCTGGCTGCTGATAATAAAATGACTGAGCCCCAGTACGGTGATCTTACTGAAGAGATGATTCCAGTTTATAAAGATGATCAGAAAAAAGTCCATATTATTGCCGGAGAATTTGAAGGCTTAAGTGGTGAGATTCAGAGGGCTGATACCAAGCCAACATTTTTTGATGTGGAATTAGAAGCTGAAAGTGAATTTATTTTTGAGCTGCCGTCTGATTTTAATGCCTATGCCTTTTTAATTAGAGGTGAGGCAAATTTTGATCCTGAAAAAGAAGATTTAAGAAATTATCCGCAGGGTGTATTATATGAGAGTGGTAAAAAAATCAGAGTGAATACAGGCGAAAATGCTGCTCGTTTTTTATTTCTTTCTGGCAAAAAGTTGAATGAACCTGTAGCCTGGGGTGGGCCAATTGTTATGAATACAAGAGAAGAGCTGGCAGCCGCATCCCGTGAACTTGATAATGGGACTTTTATTAAAAATAAGAATGAAAAAAATATTGAGCAGGTTAATAAATTTTATCAGCAGGATTAAATAATAAAAGCAGGTATTTAATAAATATCTGTTTTTTCTTTTGAATGAAAGGAAGGATATTTTTATGGCAAAAAAAGTAGTGTTAATTACGGGAGCTTCAAGTGGTATTGGTCGGGCTGCAGCGGTAAAGTTTCTTAAGCAGGGTTATATAGTTTATGGAGCTGCCCGAACTGAAGAAAAGCTTAAATATTTAACTGAATTTCAGGATGGTCATTATATTTTAATGGATATTACAGAAGCAGAGGAGAGAGAAAACTGTGTTAATCAAATTTTAAATAAAGAAAATAAAATAGACATTTTAGTTAATAATGCCGGCTATGGTGCCTATGGAGCGGTAGAAGAGGTGCCGCTGGCAGATGCTAAAAAACAGTTTGAAGTTAATATTTTTGGTCTGTCAGAACTAAGCAAACTTGTAATTCCAGTAATGAGGGAAAATAGTTGGGGTAGAATTATTAATATTTCTTCAATTGCCGGTAAAATCTGGACACCACTTGGAGGCTGGTATCATGCCAGCAAATTTGCTCTGGAAGGTTTAAGTGACTGCCTGCGCAATGAACTGCGGGAATTTGGAATAGATGTAATTTTAATTGAGCCTGGAGCTATTGAAACCAACTGGGCTGATACTGCCGGTAAAAACTTAATGAAAAATTCGGGAGAGGGAATATATCAAAAACAGGCCCGAAAAAAAGCCGCTAAATATGAGGAAATGTATGGAGAGGGAGGAATGGCTGTTAAACCGGAAGTTGTGGCCGATAAAATTTTAAAGGCAGCAGAAACTGCAAATCCCGGGGCCAGATATGCAGTTCCAGCCCATGCAAAATTAATTCTATTTTTCCGCTGGCTGCTGCCTGACAGCCTTTATGATTATTTTACCAATAAATTTTTTTGATAATTCTTTCATAAATGATATAATAAATAAGTGAGATAATTTTAAGAAGGAGCTGTTTTTATGGAAGAAGACAATATTCAGAGACTTGAGTTTGATGGCAAAGAGATAATTTTAATTCCAACTGCTCATATTTCCAAAAAGAGTGCAGAACAGGTAAAAGAAGTAATAGAAACAGAAGAACCTGACAGTGTATGTGTGGAATTAGATCAGCAAAGATATGAATCCATTGATAATGAAGATAAATGGAGTGAGATGAATATTTTCCAGGTGATTAAGGAAAAAAAATCTCTGCTGCTGTTGGTTAATTTGATTATCAGTTCATTTCAGAGCCGGATGGCTGAAAAACTTGGAATCAACGCCGGTGAAGAAATGAGACAGGGAATAAAATCTGCTAAAGAAATTGGGGCCGAACTTGTACTTGCAGACCGCAATATCCAGATAACCTTTAAACGGGTCTGGCGCGGACTTGGACTCTGGGAAAAAATGAAGCTTATTTTTCAGATTATTTCTATGCTTTTTGTAGATGAAGAAATAACAGAAGAAGAGATGGATCAGCTTAAAAGTGGAGATGCTTTAAATATTATGCTGGAAGAGATGGGAAAATCATTTCCCGGGATTAAAAAATATCTGCTTGATGAACGGGATCAGTATCTGGCAAATAAGATAAAAAATGCTCCCGGAGATAAGATTATAGCTGTTTTAGGGGCGGCCCATGTGCCAGGAGTTAAAAAAGAAATTTATAAAGAACAAAATTTAGCTAAAATCACCAAACTGCCTCCAAAACCCAAATGGGGCAAATTATTTTCCTGG
>JBKHFK010000274.1:0-2648 GCA_046540295.1 Halanaerobium sp. | reverse complement strand
TAAGGAGCTATAAAAATGGGAGTAAAAAAAGAAGAAATTTTAGAAGAATTACGCTCAATATTTTTAAATAAGACCTTTGATGCTCTGCTGCCGCCTCTTGTTTATGCAGTTTCTAATTCTATTTTAGGCCTTATTCCGGCAATTTTGCTGGCAGTCAGTACAGCTTTATTTAATTTTATCAGGCGAGTAATCAAAAAAGAAAACTGGAAATATTCGCTGGCAGGACTTGCTGGAGTTATTTTTGCTTCCTCACTGGCTTATTTGAGTAATAATGCCGGCAGTTATTTTATACCTGCTCTGACTTCTTCCACTCTCTTTTTGCTGGCTGCTCTGATTACTCTTTTAATCGATAAACCTCTGGCAGCCTGGGCAAGTCACCTGAGTCGAGGCTGGCCTTTAGAATGGTTCTGGCGGGATGATGTTAAACCAGCCTACAGAGAAGTCACCATTTTCTGGGCCCTCTACTTTGCCCTGCGGCTTACAATTCAGCTTAACTTATTTTTTAGTCAAGCTGTGCTCAATTTGGCCTGGGTTAATATAATTCTCGGCTGGCCGGCTATTATTGTTGTTTTAACAATCAGCTATATCTATGGTCTCTGGCGCCTAAATGATCTCGGCGGACCTGGTGTAGATGAATTCAAAAAAGGAAAAAAACCTCCCTGGGATGGTCAGAAGAGAGGTTTTTAGCTTTCATTATTTAATTTTTATTTTGAGAATGATATTCTTTTTTAAATTGATTTATCTTTTCAACCTGAAGGGCAAATGATTCTATCCTGGCTTCTATTACCTGGGTAAAGACACTGCCATCAGTTTCTACCGCCAGCAGAGGGAGAGAAGAAT
Organism: Halanaerobium sp.; assembly: GCA_046540295.1. Taxonomy (GTDB): domain Bacteria; phylum Bacillota; class Halanaerobiia; order Halanaerobiales; family Halanaerobiaceae; genus Halanaerobium. The sequence continues at coordinate 1,808 of JBKHFK010000274.1, read as the reverse complement.
ATTTATCCAGCACTTTTTTGGTCAGCTGGTTTCCCTCTTTTTTTGCCTTTTTTAATTTTTCTTTTTCTAATGATTTATTTAAAACTGATTCTGCCACTCGGTGCGGCATACAGCCAAAAGGTCCGATAATAATTACCCCATCAACTTCTTCAATAATCTCATCTATGCTGCTTCCTACTGTCAGCACCGTCTCCCCGGTTAGCTCTCTGGAAACAGCAGCTTCAGCCGTTTCAATAATCTCATCTACTTCTGTCAGCTTATAATCATAAAGTCCAGTTTCTGCAAAAATAGATTTAATTGTTTTTTCTATCTGCCTCTGATAGAAATTTTTTGCCTTTAATTTAAGTGAATCTAAAAATCCGGGCTCCTTTTTTTTAATTCCATTTTCAATTAAGTAATCAACATAATAAAGCCACTCACTATTGGGAGCAACCCTGGTCACAATTCCTTTTTCTGCAAGCTTTTCTACCAGAAAACGGCGGGAAAATTTATCCCCTCTAACATAAATTTCGCCTGTTAGAGCAGCTTTTTTGGCACTCTGATAGTTTTCTTTTAATTCTAACTGAGCCAGTTTTTCTGTTTCTTCTTTGAGGATGCTTTTTATCTTTCTCCAGCTGCTGCTGTCTAAAGCTTTAAAAATACGCTCTGAACTTTTTTCAAGTTGAGCAAGTCCCTTTTCTTTAGCCTGAGCAAGGGCTAAAATTGCACTCTCAATTTCAGTCAGCACATCAGCAATTATAACACCCTGCCAGGCCCGCATTATAAATTTTCTGCCCAGACCTGCATAACCATTATCAGCACTTAAAGTTAGAACAGCTGTATTTTCTATTTCTTTAGCTTCAATTAGATCATTGAGCAGCACATTGTACTGACCAAAACGACAGGGACCTGAAGCCTCTGCCATAAAATAGGCCAGTATTTCTTCCTGATTTTCCCTCTGTTCCAGATAATTAAGCATTGTTCCCAGTGTAAGTTGAAAGGGTAAACACTCCTTGGAACTGGAATTGGCCTTACCTTTTTTTAATTCAGCTTCTCCTGGAGCCGGAGCAGCTTCAGCCTGAATTCCACTGTATCTGAAACCGGAGACCACAGCTCTGCTTGCTCTACCTCCCATAGAGGGGACTAAAACTTTTAGATTTTGATCAGTCAGTGAATGACTATTACCTCTGGAGTCAATAACTTTTAAGGAATCATTGTATTTAATTTCTGCTTTCTGATATTGACTTTTTTCTGCTGCTGGAATTCCGTTATTTTTTTGCAGTTTGCGGTAGCTGTCCACTACATCCAGAAAAGCTTCAATTCTGGTATTTAACCCTGCATCAGCTGTATGGCTGTCCAGCTCCAGAGTCAGAGAAGGTTTGCTTCCATTTTGTCTGCGGAAATAATTGATGAGAAATGAATCAGGTCCACAGCTGAAATTTGTAATATAGGCAGCAAATAAACCGGGATGTTCACTTACCAGTTCTGCTCCTTTCATGATCAGCTGCCCCATTGACCAGTACATCTTATCTGAAACTGATCTATCCTCAAGCTCCAGCATATCATAGGGAATAACTATTTCTCCTCGCGAAGCAAATTTATGAGGGATACCCATATTTGCCTCTGAGACAAAAGCATTATAAGGGCGGCCAAATAGAACAACTGCTTTTTGCTCAGGATTTTCTGCAAGATATTCAATGACTTCTCTGCCTTTGAGTTTTAATTCATCTTTAAACTGCTGCTGATATTTAACTGCCTGATGATAGGCATCTTTAGCCTCAGTTTTAGAAAAACCCAGCTTAAGAGCAATCTCAATAAATTTATTTTCT
>JBKHFK010000273.1:0-2649 GCA_046540295.1 Halanaerobium sp. | reverse complement strand
CTAATTTTTATATGCTAAACTAAATTTATTGATTATAATTAGCAAAATTTGCTTTTAGATTGGAATAAGTATAGATGAAAGGTGATATTATGACACGGAAATATTTGTTTAGCTCAGAATCTGTAACTGAAGGCCATCCTGATAAGGTTGCAGATCAGATTTCTGATGCAGTTCTGGATGCAATAATTGAAAAAGATCCAGACGCTAGAGTAGCCTGTGAGACAATGGTTACTACAGGATTAATCTTAATTGCAGGAGAAATAACTACTTCCTGTTATGTTGATTTAAAAAAGATTGCTAGAGAAACTGTTAATGAAATTGGTTATACCCGGGCTAAATATGGTTTTGATGGGGAAACCTGTGCGGTTTTAACAGCTATTGATGAGCAGTCTGGAGATATTGCAATGGGTGTAGATCATTCTCTGGAAGAAAAGGAAGGTAAATCTGATTCTGACCTGGGAGCTGGAGATCAGGGTTTGATGTTTGGCTATGCTTCTAATGAAACTGAAGAATTAATGCCTCTTCCAATAATGCTTTCACATAAACTGGCCCGCAGACTGGCTGAAGTTAGAAAAAATGGTCCCCTAAAATACCTGCGTCCTGATGGAAAAACACAGGTAACGGTAGCTTATGAAGATGATCAGCCTCTTTATGTTGATAAAGTACTGGTTTCGACTCAGCATCATCCTAAAGTAAGTCAAAAACAAATCAAAAAAGATATAACAGAACATGTAATTCAAGAAGTAATTGATTCTGATTTAATAAGAAATGAAACTGAAATTCTGGTTAATCCAACCGGCAGATTTGTTATTGGAGGTCCCAATGGGGATACAGGTTTAACCGGTAGAAAAATTATTGTTGATACATATGGTGGAACAGCTCATCACGGTGGAGGTGCTTTTTCCGGAAAGGATCCAACCAAGGTTGATCGTTCTGCTTCCTATGCTGCCAGATATATTGCTAAAAATATTGTTGCAGCAGAGCTGGCGGCAAGGTGTGAGGTTCAGATTGCCTATGCAATTGGTGTGGCAAAACCTCTTTCAGTTATGATTGATACTTTTGGAACTTCGGTAATAGCTGAAGAAAAGCTGGAAGAAATAGTAAAGAATGAATTTGACTTAAGACCGGCGCAGATTATTAAAAATTTAAATTTAAGAAAACCTATTTATAAGCAGGTGGCTGCTTATGGTCATTTTGGAAGACATGACCTCAAACTACCCTGGGAAAAAATAGACAGAGTTAATAATTTAAGAAAAAAAGCTGGTTTAAAATAAACTGTAAATCATAGATGATGATTAAGCTGCCGAAGGTTTCTGCCTTCGGCTTTTTAGATATTAAATAATTATCATTCAAAGATATTTTATTAAAGAAAGGGAAAGCTATGGATGAAATAATTAAGGTTGTAGTTGATTTACCTCTAAAAAAAATAAATAAAGAGTTTGATTATCTGCTGCCCGAGAAATTCAGCTCCAAAATAGAAATTGGTCAGCTGGTTAAGGTTCCATTTGGCCGCCGCAAATTGACAGCTTTTGTGGTTGAAACTAAAGCTGAGTCAAATGTAGATAAATCAAAACTAAAAAAAATTGAAGCTCTGCTTTATCAAGAAAGTTTTTTTGATAAAAATTTACTCGATCTTTTTTACTGGACTGCAGCCTACTATCATGCTTATCTGGCTCAGGTTATTAAAACAGCTCTTCCTCCAGGAATATCAGATCAAAAAATCAAAAAAAAGAAGCTTGAAATGCTTAAATTAAATAAAAAAGTTAATGATTTTGATAAAGAACTTAAAAAACTGAAAAAGAGAGCACCCAAACAGTATCTGATTCTTAAATATCTACTAGAAAACAGTAAGCAAAGTCATAAACTACAGTCAGTTTTAAATTTTGCAGAAACTTCTCGCCAGACTGTTTACCGTTTAATAGACAGAGATTTAATTGAATTATATACTGATACTAAAGTTAGAGAAGTGACAATAAATAGCAATTTGAAAGCAAAAAAAGAATTAAATTTAGCTTTGTCAAGTGGTGAGTTAGAGACTCTGAAAAATATTCTTAATAATAACAGTAATCATAAAACATTTTTACTGGAAACAACTGCTAATAAGAGGAGATATATTTTTATTATTAAATTGGTTCAGAAACTGCTTGAAGCTGATAAAAATATTATTTTACTCATTCCTGAAATAGAAAAGGATCATATTTTTTTAGAACAGTTAGTCAGTCATTTCTCTGGTAATATTTCTTTTTTACACAGCAGTCTTTCTCAGGGAGAACGCTTTGATCAGTGGCAGGAGATTAAAAAGGGCAGAGTTCAGCTTGTGGTTGGTGCAAGGTCTGCCATTTTTGCGCCTTTTAAAAAAGTAGATGCTGTAATAATAATGGAAGAAAATAATGAGAGTTATAAATCACAGGAACATCCACTCTACCATGCCCGTCAGCTGGCGGCAAAAAGGCTTAAAAATAAAGATTCTCTTTTAGTATTAGAATCACCACTGCCTTCACTGGAAAGTAAAGAACTCGCTCTGCGGGGTAATTACAGTCAGTTAAAGTTTAATTCAGAAAAAGATCAGATAGATGCTGAAATTATTGATATGAGAAAAGAAGTTGAAGCTGGTAAAAAAGAAGGATATCAGGATGCTGTTTGTGCCGT
>JBKHFK010000272.1:0-2653 GCA_046540295.1 Halanaerobium sp. | reverse complement strand
CATTGAACTGGCGCCTAAGCAGGGCGCTTTTTTATGTTTAAAAATAAAAGTATTTCAAAAATAAAAAATGCCATTTAACGTTCTATTTAATTAGAACAGTTTTCATCATTGCTTAATTTTGAGTAAATTGCTATAGTATAGACAACGACAAATTATTTAACAAATAAATTCAGGAGGTGGTTAAAAAAGATTAATTAGGAAATGTTTCTAAAAAATTAAGTGGGAAATGTTTCAGAAGAAATTCAAGGAGAAAAGTAGTCTTCTTTTTGGAGATGCTGATCCACCATTTTCAAACTGGTCACCAATAGAATGGTGGGGAGTCAGGGTGAAACCGGTCCAAAAAGCAACAAAACCAAAAAGGAGGAAAAAAAATGAAACTTAGTAGAAAATTATTTGTTATGCTTTTAGCAGTTGTTATGGTGTTGGGAATCACTTCAATGGTAGGTGCTTTTCCTAGTGGAGATTATTACAGTGACTGGTATATTAACTCAACAGCAGATGGATATTGGAATGGAAACGATATTTTAGCTGAAGTTGAGCAACTTCATGGTACTACAGATAGTGATGCTGAAATAAATCAGTTTAATACAGGTAGTTCCAATTATGCTGGAATTGGTCAGCATGGTACTGATTTAGATGCTGTAATTAATCAAGAAGGAAATGCAAACTTTGTTAGAGTAAGCCAGGGCTGGAATAGAGAAGGAAATGATGCTCTTGTAGATCAGACTGGTAATCTTAATAGAGTTAGAACTCAACAGGGTGGAGAGTATGATGAATTATATGTAAAACAGGATGGATATTTCAACTACGCTAGAGTTGATCAGTTTGGTACAATGAATAGTTATGCTGAAGTAAAACAGTTTGGTGATCAAAATGGAGCAGCTATTTTTCAGGATGACTATGATGATATGACAGCAACAGTATTCCAGGATGGTATGGATAATGAAGCAGTTATTAATCAAACTGGTGGAGCTGGTGGAGGCTATTAATATATAGTAAATAGATCTATCTTTAGAAAGTAGAGAGTATTAAATTTATAATTAAGATAGATCTTAAATTGGAGAAGGCAGTCTGGATATATTAGCTAAATTAAATATTCAGGCTGCTTTTTTCAATTAATACTGAGTTGTCAGCAGGAGGTGTTTAAATGTTAAAATTAAAAAAATTAGTTTTTATAACAGTGCTGATTACTACTCTGCTTTTTCTGAGTGGAGTAATTATGGCTCAGTCTCCACCGGGAAATCCAAATCCTGGTTTTGAGTTTCCAGGACAGGGAGAATTTCCTGGTAACTATAATCCTTTTTTACCGGGTGATGATGACAATCCCGATCAGGGTGGACCACCAGTAGATAATCCCGGTCAGGGAAACGGACCCGGAAATGGATTTGATTATGGTTATTTTGATTTAGATAAAGAAGCATATATCTATCAAAATGGAGATTATAATCAGGGCAGCATTTATCAAAGCGGCAGAAATCAGGCATTAGTTAAGCAATTTGGTGATAATAATAGTGGACATATAAATCAGTATGGTGAAGATAATTTTGCCGCTATTAAACAGGTTGGTACTGATAATGATGCCGAAATTGATCAAAATGGTTACGCTAATCTGGCACTGATCGGACAGCTGGGAATGGCAAATCAGGGTTCTATTAGTCAGTATGGTGATCAAAATTCAGCTCTGATCTTACAGGTTGGAGATAATAACCAGGCCAACATTGAACAGAATGGTGACAATCTGGGACTTGAAGTAATGCTGGGTTTATAAGAGCAAAAAAAGTACTTTATCTAAAACCGCTGTTTAGATAATTAACAGCGGTTTTAAATAAATCAAAAAATATAATAAAGTACTTAGCTTAAAGAGGAGGTAAGAAAAATGAAAAAAAGTGTAGTGGTTCTTATTATTTTGAGTGGATTAATGTTTTTAACAGCATTTTCTGTAAGTGCTGAAAATTATACAATGAGCTGGAATTTTAGAGTTTTTAATCATCCCAATGCCAGACAGGCAGCGATTAATACTGCCGAAAAACAGGATGGGTTGATTGAAGAAAACCAGGATCCAGTTGAAAGATTTAGAGAAAGTTTTGAAAGAAGGCTAATGAGTACTGTCCAGAGAAATTTGATTGATCAAATCCTGGATGATGAAAAAGAAGCGGAGGGTAATTTTCAAACGGGAGATCTGGATATTTCTGTAACTGAAGATCCGGATACTGGTGATGTTACATTTGAAACTACAGATTTAAATACCGGAGAAACAACAATCATAACCTATTCTGCTGATGACTGGCCTACTGATTATAAATATTAAATAGCAGAATCTATCTGGAATTGATGAGGAGGAAAAAAAATGAAAAATAAATTTTCAATTTTTATATTAGTACTTTTAATTAGCAGCTTATTTGTTATTCCAGTTATGGCCCAGGATGATTTAGAATCCAGACTGGAATTAATCAAAGCCTCACAGCAGCTGCAGCAGAATCAGCAGCAGGAAGAAAATGAAGATCAGAGAAATCGGTTTGGATTTACCCTGAGCAATTTTGGTTCAGCAGATACAATGGTTAATCCTGGTTTGAGACTGGAAAATATGCTGACAGAAATCGGGTCTATCAGAGCAATCAGTGAACTTTATTATCTGCGGGAAGAAGAGGATCTG
>JBKHFK010000271.1:0-2661 GCA_046540295.1 Halanaerobium sp. | reverse complement strand
ACAAATTCTTCAGCATTTTTTATATCTTCAAATAGATCAGCAAATTTATCCCGCCCACTGGTATATATCTTAAGCTGATTATAGCCCAATCCTGCAGGTAGATCATTTTCAAAGGCCAGCCGAATTATGCTCTGTTCCAAATGATCAAAATCTTTAATTCTTCGATTTAATTCGGCAGCAATTAGTTTTCGATCATATTTTTTTAATTCATCTTCTTCCTGTTTACGCTGAAAAACCTTCCTCTTTTTGGGGGTTAAACCTAAAAAGAGGTAGAGAATAAAACCCAGAACTGGAATCAGGGTTAAAATAAGAAGCCAGGCCCAGGTTGCAGTCGGATCCTTCCTCTCAAAAAAGATTAGCAAAATAATGAAAATTATATTTAAAATTATTATTCCTGTAGGTAAAAAAGATAAAAAATTCATAACTACTCCTCAAATCTAGTTAGCTTCAGTTTCTCTTTTTATTTTTTCTGCCTGCTCAAGATCTTTAATTAGTTTTTCTATGCTGAGTTCACTCTGATCACTTAAGTCAATATAATCTTCCTCTATCTTGACAATTGGAGCTTCTGGATATCCGGGATTAATAAATACAACTTTTGCAACCTGACCACTGCTTAAAAGCACCTGATCACCAATTAATGAATATGGTATTTTTTCAATAAATAGCATTTTTAACCTGTGATCAAAAGAATCAAAATCTTCTTCCAGCATTTTAATTGCAGTAAAAGGTGAAACAGCTTCCTGATAGGGACGATCAGTAGTTACTGCATCAAAGGTGTCACAGATGGCAATAATTCTGCCAAACAAAGGAATCTCCTCTCCTTCCAGTCCGAGTGGATATCCTCCCCCGTGATAATGCTCATGATGAGTTAAAACCCCGGCCATAATGTTCTTTGAAAAACGGCTGCTTTTTTTGAGCAGTTCATAACCATAGCGGGAATGTTTTTTTACTTCTTCATATTCTTCTGGAGTCAGAGAACTCGGCTTTGTAATAAGTTCATTTTTTAACCTGCTCTTTCCAATATCATGGAGCAGTGCGGCTGTGGTTAAATTGCTGATCTTATTTTCATTTAAATCTAGCCATTTTCCAAACGTATTGGCTAAAATTCCTACATGAAGGGAATGGGAATAAGTGTACATGTCAATATCTCGAGTTATTTTTAGAATATCCTCTAAATCAAGAGATTGAGAAATTTCCATAGCCTCTTCAGTCAGGCTTTTAACTGTTCTAAAATCAACTTTTTTCATATAATAGGCTTTTTTGTAGGCCTCAGAAAAATCATTCAGACTTTTTTCATATTTATCTCTGGCAATCATTTTTTTATCTTTTTTAATCGCTGCTGCAGTTTTTATCTTAACTTCTTTTAAATCCATTTCTTTAAGCTGTTCAATCAATCTTCTGTCCAATCTGGTGCCCGGTGGGATTAAGATACCTCCAAATTCACTTCGTATTTCCTCGGCAGTTATCATTCCACTTTCTAAATCAATTATCTTAAAGGTGCTGCTTTTATCTGTAGAAATAATGATCCCCCCCTTTATTTGCCAAAAAAAGTTATTACTAATAATATTATAACATTTTTTAATTTAAAACAACAGTAAAACCGACAGTGTTTAGCTGTCGGTATTGTCTATTAAGCAAAATTATAGATTTTTAGCTGAATAAATATCTTACAGGGAAGCAGTTGCTTTGCAATTAGATTATCCCACTTTCATAAATTTTATATACTGATTCTTCAAGTAAAGTTCTGATCACTAAATTGATCACTTCCTGTTTTCCCTGACCTGTTTCAAATTCTACAATATTATTACCCATAAACGAAAAAGCCTGGAGACCAACTTTTTCTCCTACTATTTCGCCTTTTAAACTCTCAGACCAGACTACTTCTCCACTGGTAGAATCCACAAGGCGGACATCAATAGCTGTAGTTGCCCTGGCAAACTCTTTGCTTCCACCAGCACCGCCGATATTCAGTCCTATTCCACCTGTGCTTTTATCTACCTGATATTCAGTAACTGCACCCTCTATAACATAATCAGCCCCAATCATTTCTCCAACTGTAGGTCCCTGACCGGAAGCCAGCCTTTCATTTGTCTGTAAATTTTGCTCATTCATAAAATCCCCAAAATTTATTCTATCCAGAACCTTAAACTGGCGTGATCTTTTTAAAGCAGTAATCATCATATCTGTAGCTCCCTGAGTCACAACAGCAGAGCCTCCATTTTTTACCTGACCCGTTCTATCTGTAATACTGTAAACTGCAACTGCCGGTTTATCCTCTCTTTCTGGCAGAGAAGCCAGCAGCTGAGTTGCTCCTGTTACATTGGGGCTTGAAGCCATAATTTCTGAAGAATTTTCCATTATTTTATCCATTAGTTCCTCAGCCTCAGCTTCTGACAGATTTTCAATATCTTCCTGACTCTGAGCAGCAGCTGTGGTAACTAAAGTTAAACTTAAAAATATAATTGTTAACATTAACATTATTTGAAATTTGTAATTTTCTCCTTTTGTTATATTATTTTTTTTAATCATTAATAAAACCTCCCCGAAAATCATTTAGACTTTTTAAAAACCAATCATAAAACCGGTGGCAAAATAGAGTTCGCTATCTTCAAAACTATCTTCTTCATTTACTCCTTTAAGTTCTAAATAAATATTTTTGGT
>JBKHFK010000270.1:0-2667 GCA_046540295.1 Halanaerobium sp. | reverse complement strand
TGAAACTTATGAACCATTTATGCGGGAAATAATCAGCAGTACTGTTGGACTGGATAATTTTATAGGAGAACTTTTAGCCGGTGAATATGGTGTTTTAACAATGTCAGTAACATATATTTTTGGTCTGCTTTTACCACTTGTAGCCGGGTTTTATTTTTTGCTTTCAATACTGGAAGATTCAGGTTATCTGCCGAGAATTGCAGTTTTGATGGATAGAATGCTCCAGAAAATCGGTTTAAATGGTAGAGCAATTATTCCAATGCTGTTGGGCTTTGGTTGTGTTACCATGGCTACTATTACAACCCGCCTTCTGGGTACCAAAAGAGAAAGAATCATTGCAATTTTTCTTTTGGGACTGGCAATTCCCTGTTCAGCCCAACTGGGTGTTATTGCAGGTTTAATAGCTCAACTTGAACTTTTTTATGTAATAGTTTATGTGCTGGCAATTTTTGCAGTCTATGTTCTGGCCGGTACATTTTTAAATAAAGTTTTACCTGGAGAATCCAGTGATTTACTGATCGACTTACCACCCATTAGAGTACCTGATATAAAAAATGTTCTGAGTAAAACCTATCAGCAAACAGTAGCTTTTGTTAAAGAAGCAGGCCCAATTTTTGTTCTGGGAGCAGCTTTGATTACAGTTATGGAAAACACAGGTCTGCTGACATTAATTACTAAGGCTGCGGAACCGGTAACTGTTAGCTGGCTTGGTCTGCCTGCTGAAGCAGCAACTGCATTTGTAATGGGAGTAATCCGCCGTGATTTTGGTGCAGCAGGTTTAACTGCTATTGCCCTGACTCCGGCTCAGATCACTGTTGCCTTAATTACATTAACTCTTTTTGTTCCCTGTATAGCAGCAATGATGATCATGGTTAAGGAGAGAAACTTTAAAGAAGCAGTTTATATCTGGTTTGGAAGCTGGATTACAGCTTTTATAACAGGGGGGCTTGTTAACCTTTTAATTTTTTAAAACTCGGTCTTAACAATTTAAATAAATTAAGGGAGGTTGAGGATGGATAATTGTGATTTAAAGCTAAAGCCAGAGGATGATGAAGTTAAAAAAATTGTCTGTCCAAATTGTGGCTATCAGATGAAGGAATTTAAATCAATTAAATGTCCCCGCTGTAATAGTTATTTATTTAAAAAATGCAGTGAATGTAATAAATGCTCCTTATTTTAGACTATCATTTTGTTAAAATATAGCTGTATTAAGATATGAAAACCTGTTAATAAGTTTAGGGTACTAACTGAAGCTGGATAACTAATTAAAGGAAGAGTGATTTTAGATGAAAGAAAGAGCAAGAGTGATAAAAAAGAAAAATGGTCAGAGTCTTGTTCAAATAATAAGAACTTCTGCCTGCAGTCACTGTGACGAAAAATGTATGCTGGCAGATGACTCACATGAGGTAGAGGAAATGGAAGTTTTAGTTAATGACCCAATTGGAGCAGAAGTGGGGAGTATGGTTGAGCTGGAAATGGGAGCAAAACCAATTTTATTTTCAGCTTTTGTAGTTTATTTACTGCCACTTGTTGCCATAATTGCGGGTTATTTTGCCGGCAGTAGCTTGTTTAGTTCCTTTGTCATTAGTGCAGAAGTTGCTGGTATTATTGGCTCAGGGTTTGGATTTTTATTATCATTTGCTTTATTGAGAGTCTTTGATAAAAAGGCGGGAGCAAAGAGTTATTTTCATCCAGAAATAAAAAGAGTTATAACTCACAATGGATTTTATTATGATAATTAATTAGTTAAATATATTGAAGGTGATCAGGTGGCAGCAGATAATAAAGCTTTAATTAACGAAGATAGTTCTACTAAAAAAGTAATATCTAAGCTTGCCTGGCCGGTAATAGCCGAACAATCTCTGGCAACAATTACTCATATTGTTGATATGATGATGGTTGGCAGGTTAGGAGCTTCTGCTGTGGCTGCAATTGGTCTAACCATGCAGCCTGTATTTTTTTCTACAGCTTTAGCTTCAGCTCTCGGGGTAGGTACTACAGCCTTAGTTTCAAGATTTGTTGGGGCAGATGAAAATGAAAAAGCTGCTTCCGTCCTGCAGCAGTCAGTACTGCTTTCCATTATTTTTTCGGTGGTTTTTGCAGCAATTTTTTATTTTTTTGCACCTCTATTATTAAACTTAATGGGAGGAGAAGCAGTTGTTATCAGGCTGGGAACCGGTTATCTAAGAGTTATGACACCTGGTTTTGTTTTTATGGTTTTAGCTTTTATAGTTACTGCTGCTTTAAGAGGAGCTGGAGAAACTAAAACACCAATGAAGGTCAATATCCTGGTCAATATTCTAAATATTTTAGGAAACTATCTTTTTATTTTTGGTAATTTTGGTTTTCCGCGACTGGGAGTGAATGGAGCTGCGCTGGCAACAACTCTTGCCAGATCAACTGGAGGTATAATTTTACTGGTCTTAACCTTTTCTGATTTCAGTGTTTTGAAAATGAAAATTAAAGGATTTTTCCGTTTTGATATAGAGTTGACAAAAAGAGTTTTAAGGATTGGTTTACCAACCGCAATGGAAGAGTCGGTTAGAAGGCTGGCCCAGCTTTTATTTGTCAGAGTTATTGCATCTCTTGGAACCACTGCTTTTGCTGCTCATCAGATTTCTTTAAATGCAGAATCGATTTCTTATATGCCTGGTTTTGGAATTGCAG
>JBKHFK010000269.1:0-2703 GCA_046540295.1 Halanaerobium sp. | reverse complement strand
TTCTATTTTAAATCTCAAAATCTTATCATCATTGTCTCTGGGGCTGCCTCTACCATCTCGATTATTGGTTAAAAAGTAAAGATAATCATCAGGTCCCACAACAGCTTTTCTAATCCGACCATAATCTGCGTTACCACTGCCGTCATTAAAGAGATGCTCAATACTCTCTACATCATATTCATCATCTGCACTATTTAGTCCAATTCTAACCAGAGACTCACTGCTTAAAGTTCCTACATACAAATCTCCGCGATAAAAGGTCATTCCAGAGGGAGGAACAGTCTCTTCCCACATAATTAAAGGATTGGCATATTCTCCATCTTCAAAATAACCTATTTTATCAGGCCAGCCAAAATTACTTCCCGCTTCCACTACTTTAATTCTATCTTTTGCTCTTAAGCCATCTTCACCAGAAGGACCGTGATCAGAAATAAACAGATCACCGGTTTCCGGATGCCAGTCAATACCCTGAGGATTGCGGTGTCCGAGACTGTAGACAGGAGAGTCTTCAAAAGGGTTGTCCTCTGGAATATCTCCATCAGGAGTTAATCGGAGAATTTTCCCACCCAGATTGTCTCGATCCTGAGCAATTTCTCGGGTGAAAGTTTCTCCAGTTGTAATATAGAGCATTCCATCAGGACCAAAGGCAATTCTGCCGCCATTATGATTATTTCCTGCCGGTATTTCATCAATAATAATTTCTTCATCCACTGCCTGATCATCTTCATCTGTAAATCTGGAAACCCTGTTATATAATTCTCCACTGCTGGTGTAGGTATACATCAGATAGATATATGGTCTTTCTGGAAAATCAGGATGATGGGCCATCCCCATTAAACCACCTTCACCACGGGAATCAATATCAAGTTCCAGGTAATTTTCTGACTGCAGTTCCCCATCAATAATCTGTTTTACCTGTCCATCTCTTTCCGTAACCAGAGCTCTGTCGCTGTCAGGTAGAAAAATCAGTTCCCAGGGAACATTCAAATTCTGCTGCCAGACTTCAACATTGACCGCCTCCGGTTCCAGAACAAATTCATCTTCCACATCCTGAGGAAACTCACCAACTTCAATTTGCGCCTGAACTGAAAGTGAAAAAATCAAAACAACTATTAGGCTCAGCCAAAGCACTTTCTTTTTCATATCTATTACCTCCTAGATTTTTTAAAGCAAGGTTTAATTATCTTTTCTATTTTTCATTTTACAAGATTCTGCTTTAAATTTCTAAAAAGCAGTTAACATTTATAGAAAATTATTTACAGGCTGTTAATTTGCAATTTACAATACTGTAATAATTGAATGATATTATTTAGTTAAGATATAATTATAGTTTTTTAAAATTTATTGAACAGATATAATTCATTAGTCTGCAGTAAAAATAATTTTAATGAGTTTGCTTAAGAGTAGGTGAAATTAATGAAATCAATAAAAATCGGAGATATTTGTAGAGAGAATAAAGGAGTTACGGTGCAGATTTCTGCCAGAACAAAAAATCTGGTAGATATTTTTAATCTGAATAATATTCAGAGTATAGTTGTACTCAAAAATGAAAAAACAGCAGGACTTGTGATGCGGGATAAACTTTTTTATCGCCTGGGAAGCAGATTTGGTTACAATCTTTATATGCAAAAGAAAGTTGATGCAGTAATGGATTCAGAGCCGTTAATTTTGGATTTTGAAGAATCGATTTACAACGCTTCAAAGCTCGCTATGAAGCGTTCACAGGATAAGATATATGATTCAATTATTATTACTAAAAACAATTACTATTATGGAATACTTTCAATCAAAGATCTATTAATTGAAGTTTCAGAAGCAAAAGTGAAAACTGCCAGAAATGCTAATCCTTTAACCGGACTGCCTGGAAACCTAACAATTGAAGCAGAAATTAAGGAAAGAATAAAAAACGGAGAAAAGTTTTCTGTATTATATTTAGATCTCGATAATTTTAAAGCATATAATGATAGTTATGGTTATTGTAAGGGTGATGAGGTAATTAATTATACTGCAGAGGTTCTTAAAGACTGTGCGCAAAAGATTATGGGCAGTACCTTTGTCGGTCATATTGGGGGCGATGATTTTGTAATGGTTACTGCTGCTGAATATGATGAATATCTGGCAGAAATAATAATCAGAGAATTTGATCGAGGTATCAGAAGATTTTTTAAAAACGAAGACTTGCTCAGAGGTTATATAGTCTGTCTTGACCGGCAGCATCAAATTATTAATACTCCTCTGACTTCAATTTCGATTGCAGTAATTTCAAATAAAGAGGGAGAGTTAAAAAATCATCTGGAAATTAGTGATAGAGCTGCTGAATTAAAGAAAAAAGTAAAAGAAATATCAGGCAGTAATTTTATTAAAGACAGGAGGAAAAATATCAATAATGCAGAATATTAATTATGCTAAAAATTTAAAATTTGATAATAATTATGCAGATATTTTAAAAAAAATTATTAAGAATACAGATCCAGACACCTATCAGCACAGCCAGAGATTAAAAATGCCTGCTCTAAAACTAGGAATAGAGTTTGAACTTGAGCGAGACCAATTGAGGAAGCTTTTACTTTTAGCTGAACTGCATGATTTAGGAAAAGTAATTATCGATAAAACAATTTTGAATAAAAAAGGACCTTTGAATAATAAGGAGTGGATTAAGATTAAAGAACATCCAATGGCGGGTTTTCAGATTGCCTATAATTC
>JBKHFK010000268.1:0-2709 GCA_046540295.1 Halanaerobium sp. | reverse complement strand
ATTGTTTGGTTAAAGCATTTTTGGGTTGTAATAAAATTTCAACAAAATTATCTTTAGTTAATTTATTTAATTCAACTCTAATAGGAAAACGACCCTGTAGTTCTGGAATCAGATCAGAAGGACTGGATACATGAAATGCACCGGCAGCAATAAACAAAATATGATCAGTTTTTACCGGTCCATATTTTGTGTTAACCGTAGAACCTTCGACTACAGGTAAAATATCTCTTTGAACTCCTTCTCGAGATACTTCAGGGCTTGAACTTGATTCCTGACCCGTAATTTTATCAATCTCATCCAGAAATAAAATTCCATTATTCTCCACCAGATCAATGGCTTCACTATTAACTTCCTCATCATCAATAAGTTTTTGAGCTTCTTCCTGTTGGAAAATTTCTCTGGCTTCTTCAATAGTAACTTTTCTTTTTTTCTTTTTATCAGGAAACATATTACCAAACATATCCTGGAAGTTTACACCCATTTCTTCTACTCCAGAACCTGAAAAAATTTCCATCATCTGAGGTGATTTAGCTTTAACCTCAATTTCAATCATTTGATCTTCAATTTCTCCATTTTTTAAACGGGTTCTTAATTTTTCTCTTCTTTTTTCTATACTATCATATCCATCTTCATTGTCAGTTTCAGTGTCCTTATTATCAAATAAGAAATTAAAAGGATTTTTATTTTTTTTACTACCTGGTAAAGGTAAAATAGAATCAACTATTCTTTCTTCAGCCAACTTATAGGCTTTATCTTCAACCTGCTTCATTTTTCTATTTTTTACCATTCTAATGGCAGTTTCAACCAGATCTCTAACCATAGATTCCACATCTCTACCGACATAACCAACTTCAGTGAACTTAGTTACTTCAACTTTCATAAATGGAGCTTCAGCAATATCTGCCAGCCTACGGGCAATCTCAGTTTTCCCTACTCCGGTAGGACCAATCATTAATATATTTTTAGGAATAATTTCATCCTGAAGTTCTGAATTTATCTGTTTTCTCCGGTAGCGATTTCTTAAAGCAATAGCTACTGATTTTTTAGCATCATTCTGACCAACAATATATTTATCCAACTTTTCAACTATTTCTTTTGGTGTTAACTGGGATTCCATAATTCACCCCCTGATTTCTTCGACCAGAATATTATTATTGGTATATATACATATATCTGAAGCAATATTTAAAGCTTCATTGGCAATCTTTTTAGCATCAAGATTAGTTTCGTTTTGAATTAGAGCTCTGGCAGCCGCAAGAGCATAAGGTCCACCGGAACCAATAGCAATAACATTATCATCAGGTTCAATAACATCACCGGTACCTGAAATTAATAATATTTTTTCATAATTGGCAACTATCAACAGAGCTTCTAACTTTCTCAAAACTTTATCAGTACGCCATTCTTTAGTTAATTCCACTGCAGCTCTTTCCAGATTACCCTGAAATTCTTCTAATTTTCCCTCAAATTTTTCAAATAAGGTAAAAGCATCAGCAGAAGTACCGGCAAATCCAGCTAAAACTTCTTCATTATATATTCTTCTTACCTTTTTTGCTCCAGCTTTCATTACTGTTTCTCCCATAGTAACCTGCCCATCACCGGCCAGGGCTACAGTATTACCTTTTTTTACGGCAACTATAGTAGTTGCCTCTAATTTATTATAATCCAACACAGTCCCTCCCATATAACAATTGTCAAATGATTCAAAATTGTCACCCTTATATTAAACTTCAATTAATACTATCATAAGACAACGAAATCTGTCAAGGTTTTTAATCTAAATTTAATCTTATTAAATTTCAACTATATGACCACATTCTTTATTTATACATTTATGATAATCTCCTCTTTTTCTGGTATGCTTTTCTACCATTAGGCCTCCACATTCAGGGCACTTTTCTTCAACCGGTTTATCCCAGACTAAGAATTCACAATCAGGATAATTACTACAACCATAAAATTTCCTACCTTTTTTACTTTTTCTCTCTACAAGTTCTCCATCCTCACATTTGGGACATTTAACTCCCGTTTTTATTAAAAATGGTTTAGTATTTTTACATTCAGGATATCCAGAACAGGCTAAAAACTTACCATAACGACCGTGTTTTACCACCATAGGTTTACCACATTTGTCACAAACTTCATCAGTTTCTTCAACAAAATTTACTTCTTCCATTTCTTCTCTGGCAACTTCTAATTTCTCCTTAAAAGGATGATAGAAATCTGACAGTACTTCTCTCCAGTACTCTTCATCTTCTTCAATTTTATCAAGTCTTTCTTCCATTTGAGCAGTAAACTCTGTATCAGTAACATTTGGAAAATATTCAGTCAATAGATCTATAACAATAAAACCCAACTTGGTTGGTTTTAATTTATTTTTTACTCTTTCTACATAACCCCTTGAAATAATTGTAGAAATTGTAGGTGCATAAGTACTGGGGCGCCCAATTCCTTCTTCTTCCAGAGTTTTAACCAATCTGGCCTCAGTAAATCTTGGAGGTGGTTGAGTAAAATGTTGTTCAGGATTAAAATCTTCAACCACAAGTTCTTCTCCTTCTTCTAATTCCGGTAATATGACATCTTCTTTACTGGTGCCGGTTAATTTTATAAAACCGGGAAATATTATTTGAGATCCAGAAACTCTAAATTGATATTTTTCGCCAGCAGAAACATCTATTGTCATGATTTTATAAACAGCCGGTTTCATCT
>JBKHFK010000267.1:0-2736 GCA_046540295.1 Halanaerobium sp. | reverse complement strand
AAAAAAGGCTCTATACTGAAATTAGAAAATAAAACGAAAATTATTAGGAGAGTGATTTATGATGTCAAAGTACAGTAAAGAAGATATTTTGAAGCTGGCAGAAGAAAAAAATGTTAAGTTTATCAGAATGCAGTTTACTGATATTCTGGGAATAGTCAAAAATGTTGCGATCACCGCCAAACAGTTAGAAGATGCCCTGGACAACAAGATTATGTTTGATGGTTCTTCTATTGATGGTTTTACCAGAATTCAGGAATCAGATATGTATTTAAGTCCTGATTATGATACCTTTACTATTTTCCCCTGGCGTCCAGAAGATGGCGGCACTGTCGCGCGTTTAATTTGCGATGTCTGTACTCCAGATGGTAAGCCTTTTTCCGGGGGTCCCCGCAATGTGTTAAAAAATGCTTTAAAAGAAGCAGAAGAAATGGGATATGATATGAATGTTGGTCCTGAACCAGAATTTTTCCTTTTCCAACTTGATGAAAATGGTGAGGCTACAACTAAAACTCATGATAATGGTGGCTATTTTGATTTAGGTCCCATTGATAAAGGGATCAATGCCCGCCGTAATATTGTTCTGGCATTAGAAGAAATGGGTTTTGAGGTAGAAGCCTCTCACCACGAAGTTGCTCCCGGCCAGCACGAAATTGATTTTAAATATGCTCCCGCTTTAAAAACAGCTGATAATATTGCTACTTTTAAATTTGTAACTAAATCTATTGCACACCAGCACGGACTGCATGCAACCTTTATGCCCAAGCCAATATTTGGTGAAAATGGTTCTGGAATGCATGTTCATCAGTCTTTATATAAGGATGGCGAAAATGCATTTTATGACGAAGATGACCGTCTGGGCTTAAGCAAAACTGCCTATCATTATATTGGTGGTTTACTAAAACATGCCAGAGCAATAGCAGCAATTACTAACCCTTCTGTTAACTCCTATAAACGTCTGGTACCGGGTTATGAAGCTCCTGTTTATTTAGCCTGGTCAAGTGCTAACAGAAGTGCTTTAATCAGAATCCCGGCTGCCCGTGGTGCAGGCACAAGACTTGAGTTAAGAAATCCTGACCCAACAGCCAATCCCTATCTGGCAATTGCAGTCATGTTAAAAGCAGGTCTGGATGGAATTAAAAATGAAATTGAGCCACCTGCAGAAGTATTAGAAAATATCTATGAAATGTCACCTGAGAAAAAAGCAGAACTTAATATTGAAAGTCTGCCTGCTAATATTAATGAAGCGATTAATTTACTCTTAGAAGATGATGTAATTAAAGGTGTATTGGGTGAGCATGTTTTAGAACACTTTGTTGCCGCTAAAAAGTTAGAGTGGGATGATTACAGAACTCAGGTTAGTCAGTGGGAACTGGATAAATACCTGACAACTTTTTAATTAAAATTAGCCTGGAATTTGATTTAGTCTCAGCAAACTGTATAGTAACTAAGACTTAGTACTTTTGTAAAATGAAATAAGAAGTCTGTTGGAGTATTAAATTTCTACTTTTTTAAAATTGAGAAGCTAGAAGCATTGACTCCCCTATAATTAATGGCCTCCCAGTTGAATATTTTCTGGGAGGTTAATTTTTTTTATACTAAATATTTAGTTGTTATCCGGATTAATTAGTTTAAATTATAAAAATGAGGTGTTAAAATTGTTAGATAGAAATTATCAAAAAATAGAAGAAAAATTGGTTGACTGGATCTCAAAAAAAGTCAGTGATGCAGGCTGTCAGGGAGCTGTAGTTGGGCTTTCAGGAGGGATTGATTCTTCTGTGACCTCTCTCCTCTGTAAAAAGGCTTTTCCGGAAAATACTCTGGGAATAATTATGCCCTGTCAGAGCAATCCTGAAGATCGAATCGATGCAGTTAAACATGCAGAAAAATTTGGTATTAAATATAAGGAAATAGATCTTGGAGATCTCTACAGTCAGTTTTTAAAGACTATTGACAGCAGTGATTCTGAAATTGACTTAAAAGAAGTAATTAATCAGCAGCAGCTCCCTGCTGTTGAAGATAACTTAAAACTTGCCCTGGCTAATATTAAACCCAGACTGAGAATGACCCTGCTCTATTATTATGCCAGCTTAAATAATTATCTGGTTGTCGGTACAGATAACCGCAGTGAACTTAAACTTGGTTATTTTACCAAATACGGTGATGGTGGAATTGATATTGCTCCTCTCGGTAATTTAGTTAAACTTGAGGTGCGGGGACTGGCCAGAGAAATGGGTATTGATCAGAAAGTCATTACTAAGGCTCCTTCTGCCGGCCTCTGGGATGGTCAGAGTGATGAAGATGAAATTGGTTTAAGCTATAGAGAAATTGATTACTACCTTGTTGATGGTGAGGCTGATCCGGAAACTGAGGCTAAAATAGAGGCAATTGCTGCTGCCAATCAGCATAAATTAGAACTGCCGGCAATCCCTGATTTTTAATTGAATTACTGTATACGGTTATATAAACTTCAAATGACTTGCTTTTAATGTTAGTTATCTGTATAATCTACTCATAGTTAACGTATACCTAACACAAGGAGGAAATTATAATGAGTAGTAGAGTAATGAGAAGCGAGCATTTAAAAATTATTTTAATGAGTTTGATGCTGGTGGTTTTAGTTAGTGGAATAGCTTTTGCTCAGGATGATCAGGCAGCAGCCAATGCAGTTGCTATTGACACAATCTGGACATTAATTGCAGCTTTTCTGGTCTTTTTTATGCAGGCTGGATTTGCCAT
>JBKHFK010000266.1:0-2760 GCA_046540295.1 Halanaerobium sp. | reverse complement strand
ATTGAAATTGGAGCTGTTTTATGATTAATCCCGGATACTAAAAGCTGCATCAAAGCCCTCCTTTTGTTCAGAAAATATTATAGTCTTAGTTTTACAGTTAAACTTTTCTCAATTTTAATTATATTACAAAGTCTCTTTTACTGCAAAAAAAATATTGGTACCCGGTAAAAGTAAATTAAATCACTTGTAACGGGTACCAATAAATTCTCTTACTTTATATTCTTTCTCCAGTCTGATAGCCATTCCAGTTAATTTTAGCTGCTACCTCACATTCAGGATTTAATTCTACTCCTTCTAATATTTCTTTTTTAAATTGGGGATAACCGGTGCGATCAACAATATAACCAACATGTTCTTTAGCCAGACTGGTATCAATATTTCTTTCTACATAATCATAAACATTCTTAACTATAGCAATTACTACTTCTCTGGAGGCCCATTTTAAAAACGGCTTTGCCAGACGGGGATTCTTTTTACCTGTTCTGCCCATAATAACAACTTTATAAAATTGTTCTCCCCGTTCCCAGGCGTTTGTTGGACACTGCAGAATACACTCTCCACAGCCTATACAGCGCTCATGATCTCTCACTACCCTCTCTTTTTCAAAAGTTAGAGCTGAAGTAACACGCTTATTACAGTTATCAACACAGGCTTCACAGCCAATACATCTTTCCTGATGATAAATAGGTTCCACCATTCCTAAAATGCCAAAGTCCTGCAGATGACCTTTAATGCAGTCATTAGGACAGCCGGAAAGTGCAATTTTTACATGGTAATCATTAGGAAAAATATTTTTTTCTATTTCCTGAGCCAGCTCTGTTGTATTATAATTTGCATAGCGGCAGACCTTATTTCCAATACAGGCAGAGACATTGCGGGTTCCAGCTGCTGGATATCCCTCCCGGGGATCAGCTATCTCAACTCCAATACTCTGCTCCATTCCTTCCAGAATAGGTGCTATTTTTTTATTTACCTGATCAAAATCAGCAAATGAAATTCCTGGTATTTCAAAACCCTGACGAGTTGTAATATGCAGATTTCCATTACCATATTCATCAGCAATTTCTTTCAGCAGGGGAAAATATTTTGCCTCAATATGACCTCCAGGAACTCTAATTCTTAAAGCTGTAACCTCTCTATCCTTAGTAATTCTAAAAGCATTTTTCTTTATTTTTTTAGTATTAAAAGACATAATAACCTCCTTCTTCAGATTAAATTTAGTCCTTAATTTCTTTTACTTCAGCATAATTATAAACAGAACCGTCAACACAGACATAACTATCTTCAATTTTACAGTGACCGCATTTACCAAGTCCACAGTGCATTTTTCGTTCATAGGAAACCCAGATCTGATTATCAGGTATTCCCAGTTTTTGAAATTCTATAATCGAATATTTCATCATTGGAGGCGGTCCAACCACTATAACTTCTGTATTAGCTTTATTATCTAAATGAAGTTCAGCTATGTGCTCAGTAATTAACCCCACACATTCTCCCCAAATATCACAGGTCTGATCTACAGTAAGTAAAACATCAAAGTTTTTTCGCCAGCGTTTAATATCTCTTTCAAATAAGAGGCTCCCTGCATTTTTGAAACCTGCAAGCAACTCAAAATCACTCAGTTGATCTAAATTGTTGTTGGCATATTCAATCAAACTGCGGACAGGAGCCAGACCTGTTCCCCCAGCAGCTATGATTAAATTTTTACCCCGATAATTTTCAAAATCAAATCCATTACCATAAGGGCCCCTTAAATAAAGATGATCTCCTTTTTTTAATTTATGAATTTGATCAGTCAATTTACCTACTTTTCTAATTGTCAGCTCCAGCCACTGATCAGTAAAATTACTAACTGAAATGGGTGCTTCTCCATAACCAGGAATTGAAACTTCTAAAAATTGACCAAAGTTTAAATCAAAGTCCGATTCCAGTCTAAAAGTATATTCAATTTCTGTTTCCTGAAATATTTTTAAAATTTCTGCTTTCTGAGCCAGATAAGGATTACTCAATTTTTTAGCAGCAGTTAAAGCCATTATACTCCCTCCTTGATTATTGTTGATAATTTATTGATACATTTAGAGAATGAAATATATTCCGGGCAGACATCATCACAGCGGCCGCAGCCGACACACATATCAAAATCAAAGCGCTCGGCAAAATCATAAATTTTATGCATTGTTTTATAACGCATCCGATCACCATATTCTTCTCTAAAATTATGTCCTCCTGCCATTTCTGTAAAACCATCTATATGACAGCCGGCCCAGCGGCGAAACCGCTCACCATTATTTTCATTTTCATCATACAAAACATCCTTAACTGTAAAACAGCTGCAGGTAGGGCAGGATGTATTACAGCGGCCACAGGCTATACAGCGCTCACTATATTCTGTCCAGAGCTCATGTTCAAAAACTTCATTTGTCAGATTTTCCCGATCAGGCAGCTTAACCTCAACTTTATTTTTTTGAATAAAATGCGGTTCGAAATTCACCTCTGCTGCTTTATCAGAAAATGCTGCTTTCAGTTCCTGGTCATTTACTGTACAGCTAATCCCCTCTTCTTCAAAACGTAGAAAAGCTGAATAATCTTCCCTGTCTACAGTGTTGCTGTCCATTGAAACACAGAAACAGGAATTAAATCCCTCTGTACATTCAATCACAAAAAATTTAACCTTTTCCCGCAGTCTTTTATAATAAAGATCTTCTTCCGGACCATTTTCTAAAAATATCCTATCCAGCCGTTTAAAAGCATTGCGGTCAC
>JBKHFK010000265.1:0-2763 GCA_046540295.1 Halanaerobium sp. | reverse complement strand
TCACCTAAATATTCTGCAAGTCTCATTCCAGCCCATCTTAAGGCATGATTTTTTTTCTGCTGTTCACGCTGTTCAAACTCTTCATCTGTATCAGCAACTAAAACAACATTTTTTAAAGAAGAAAAGTGAGTATACTTAGCTCCTTCTCCTCCCATGTCAATTAATCCGTCCTGGAAACCACCCCAGTGTTTTCCTACAACTAAAACACTCATATCTTTTAAGCAGCGAGTTTCACCATCTCCTGCCTGTTCCAGTTTTCCAGTCACACCGGGAAAAAGAGATCCTCCCCCTACGCGGAAGCGGGGTTCAATTGCTTCTTTAACTGGTACCAGACGAACCATATCTCCAGGCTTAACTATTTTCAAGTCTGCCTCAGTAATATGCTTGTCTTTAAAAACTACCTCCAGAGCTTCTTCTTTATTAATAGTCAAAACTCCATCGTTAAAAGTAGTCTCAGCACCGAACTCAATGTCTTTTACATAAAAATTTCCGAGTTCAAGTTTCACCGCGGTCCACCCCTTTCATAATAATTTATTCACAATTTGTATCAGGGTATTTTTTTAAATATACTCTGAATACTTCTCGCGATAGGTTTTTACCTCTTCTACAATTGCATCTACATCTAACACCATTTCCATCATACTAATTTGATCATCATAAACCTGATCATCAATTTCAGCTTTGATTTCTGGCTCCACGACATGATAACACGCGAGTCCCAACGGAACTCCTGCTAATGGTCCTGCAAAGGTTGGATCTCCATTTGTTACTGTTTCACAGGCTAATCCAGAAGCTTCTGCTTCTGCACCACCTAAGATAACAACTAGATTTTCCGCACCGTGCTTATCAGCAAGATCTTTTATTCTCTGCTGATTTTCCAGGTCCATAGCTCCTGCGCTTGTTCAGACAAAGCACTCAGTTGTAGTAAATACAACTTCATCTGCACCAGTAGTTTCTAAACATTCCTGAATAGCTGGCCCAGGGATACCATCGCGATCGCCTAAAATAGCAATCTTTTTACCTTCTAACATGAGTGACACCTCCTTTTATTTTTTATTTTCATCGTTTTCACAATATTAGAATAGCATAATCATGATTATATGTCAATCATGATTGTGATTTTTTTTACTGCTTTTTTTATAATTTTCTGCAATTAAGTCAAATAATAAAATTATTTAATGATAAGGACCGACAGAACAGGAATTCTACTTATAAAAATAAAAACCCCTTAAACTGGATTTTTTTCTCCAGTTTAAGAGGTTTAAGTAACAAATTATTATTTTTCTATTTTAACCCCAGTCTATTTTAACACTTTTTTCTCCTTTAACCGCATTTGCAACCACAGCGACATTAAGACCTTCAGCATAAAGATCAATTAACAACTCTGCTGCATCTTCTTCGGCAACAGAAATTAAAAGACCACCTGATGTCTGGGGATCATACATTAAATCATAAAGTGTCTGATCTCTTTTTCCACTTTCACTAACAAAATCTTCATAATTATCTCTGTTCTTATAAGCTCCTGCAGGTAAAAGTCCGGATTCTGCAAATTCTCTTACCCCTTCAAATACCGGGATCTCTGCAGCATCAATTTGTATTTCTAAGCTGCTGTTTTCTGACATCTCAAGTAAATGTCCAATTAAACCAAAACCAGTTACATCTGTACAGGCATTGATCTGATATTGATCAAAATATTCTAAAGCAGTATTATTTAAAGTTAACATTGATTTTACTGCGGGGTTACTCTGATCACTTTTGGTAAATCCACCTTTAATAGCAGAAATCATAACTCCTGTTCCCAGCGGCTTAGTTAAAATTATCAAATCACCTTCTTTGATACCGGAGTTGCTCAATAAATTATCTGGATGAACAGTTCCTGTAACTGAAAGTCCATATTTAGGTTCCTCATCTATCACAGTATGACCACCACACAAACTGGCACCTGCTTCTTTTACCTTATCAGCACCACCCTGCAGTATCTGAGATAGAATCTCTTCTTCCAGACAGGAAGGAAAACCAACTATATTCATTGCCAGTATTGGCTCACCACCCATAGCATAAACATCACTTAAGGCATTAGCAGCAGCAATCTGTCCAAATACATATGGTTCATCAACTACCGGAGTAAAAAAATCAAGAGTTTGAATTAAAGCAATATCATCAGTTAAACTATATACAGCAGCATCATCAGCCTTATCAAGACCAATTAACAATTTTTCTGGATCAGCAGGAAAATTAACGTGACGCAGAACCTGCGCCAGAGCCTTAGGGCCCATTTTGGCTGCTCAACCAGAAGTTTTACTGTAATCAGTTAATTTTATTTCTGTCATTTTTACACCACCTTCTTATTTCTATTTTGAAATTCTCTTAGTTTTTAAAATCCTCAATCTACATTTTTTTAGATTCTTACTACTTCTCCACGATTGAGACTGTCTGCAATTTCAAACATATTACTTATTTCACCAATTTCTACCTCTTCCTGCAGTCCATAATAATCAACACAGGTCCCACAGAGAAGTATTTCAACCCCTTTTTCTTCAAGTTCTTTTAGGTAAAAAATAATATCTTCTTTTACAGCTAATTTAACTCCTGCATTAATAAAAATTATTCTTTCAGGCAGAGGATCTAATTCTTTAATAGTTGAAATAAACCCTTTTATCAGGATTTGACCTAATTCACGTTCTCCCTCACCCATAGTATCTGATGCAATTAAATATATTTTAGCTCTATTATTTATAATCTCAGCTTCAGTGTTTTCAGTCT
>JBKHFK010000264.1:0-2782 GCA_046540295.1 Halanaerobium sp. | reverse complement strand
TTTTTTAAAAGTTTAAAGTCAACTTTATTTTTTAAAAGCAGCATCACTGCAGCTGCAGCAGCACTTATATCGGCTGTAGAGGAAGCCATTCCGATTCCCGGGATTAGCTCTGAGCTAATATCAATTTTTATTCTGCCGCCGGAAATATTATAATACCTTAATAGTTCTGCAGCTGCCTTTTTTGTCCTTTCAGTTGAAATTTCTTCAATTTCATATCCAGCGAAAGAATTAACAATTTTTTTATTAATTAAAACCTGATTGTTTAATCCAGGCCTGGAATCACCAAAATATGCTGTTGCTTTTGTATAAAGATTAATCGGACAGGAAACCAAAAAATCTTCTCCCTTAAAGCTCCCCTGAATCAGCTCTCCACAGCTGCCTGGAACTCTGACAGTCACTTTCTGCAAAATTTTCTCCCCTTTCTTTTATAAATTGAATTTTCACTCAGCCAAAATATTTGCCGGACTTTTGATATTTTGATAAATTAATTAAAGAAAAAAACTCATTTTAATTAAAAGAATAAAATTCCGGCCGCCAGCAGTATAAAAAGCAGTACAGTAAAATAAATTAAGCTGTTTAACTTTAGAATATCATTAATCTCAAAACTTTTTTTAGGCTCTCCAATATAGGCTCTAAAACTTTTTTGGCCGTGATAATAATTATAACCTCCAAAACGTAAAGATAAAGCTCCAGCGGCCGCTGCTTCCGGAAAACCGGCATTAGGACTTGGATGAGCTGAGGCATCCTGCCGGACAGTTTTAAAAGCTGCTTTATAATTATAATTAAGTAAAACAGAAGCAGCAATCATCAGCAGGGCTGTAATTCGAGCCGGAATAAAATTAAAAAGATCATCAGTTTTTGCTGCCGCAAAACCAAAATCCAGATAGCGCTCATTTTTATAACCGAGCATTGAATCCATAGTATTAACTGCCTTATATAAAAAAGCCAGCGGCAGTCCTCCCAGAAGATAATAAAAAGCAGGTGCCAGAATACCATCTGAGGTATTTTCAGCCAGAGTTTCGAGAACAGCCCGGATCACTTCTTTTTTACTGCTCTGACTGCAGTCTCTACCCACAATTAAATTAACTTTTTTTCTGGCTTTTTTTAAATCACCAGCTTTTAAAGGCCGATATACTTCTTTCCCGGCAGTAATCAAACCCTTTAAGGCCAGAGTTAAACTCAGAAGAAAAACTTGAAGCAGGTAGAAAAAATAATTATTAATTTCTCCTGCCAGCTTTAAAATATAAAATGGCAGCAGATAACTCAGGCTGAGGACTATTAATACCAGCAGTGCTCCCTTCACTTTTTTTCGAGCAGAACTGTCAGTTTCTATTCTCAAAATATTTTCCAGCCTGCTGATCAGAGAGCCCATAATTACCACCGGGTGCGGGATCCACTCTGGATCGGAAATTATTAGATCTATAATTAAAGCAATTAGTAAGAGGCTAACAGCTTGCAATTTAAACACCTCTGTTCTTCTTGTAGGCCAGGGCCTGCAGCAGAAAGTTTTTTACAAGTTCAGGATTGGAGCCAAAATGAAGGTGAACATAGGAGGCCAGAAGATTATTTAGACTGCTGTAACCCTCTTCCTTATTTCTATAACAATATGTTTTTTTGAGATTACGATCCAGGTTTACTATTTTGGAATAATGAAAAACATGGCCTCTGGCTCTTTCTCCCTTTTTAAACAGGAGATTATCAGCTGTCGCTCTGACCTCTCTGTAGCCCATTTCCTGAAGTTTAGATGTCATCTCTATCTCGGCTGAGATCAGATTCAGCATTTCAAAGTTTTTTCCCTCAAAATTTTTAACTGAACTACAGAGATACATCAGACCTCCACACTCTGCATAAGTGGGAAGCCCTTCTCTAATTTTTGCTTTTAAATCATTTTTGAATTTGCTATTTGCAGCCAGTTCCTCCAGAAAGCTCTCCGGAAAACCTCCTCCCAGATAAAAAGCATCAACTTCAGGCAGACTGCTGTCATTTAGAGGGCTGATTTCAACAATTTCTGCTCCTGCTTCTTTTAATAAATCAAAATTGGACTGGTAATAAAAATTAAAGGCCTGATCAGAGGCAATACCAATTTTAAGCTCTGCCTCAGCCACCTGATTAATAAATTGATTACTAAAATTTTTGTTCAAATTCCTTTTTGCTGCAGTAAATTTTTCCGCTGCAGCTGCAATTTCAATAACACTCTCGAGATCTATATGTTCTTCCATTAAAACAGTTAATTTTTGAATATATTTTTTCAATTCTCTACTTTCAGAAACCGGAACCAGACCCAGATGTCTTTCCGGCAGCTCCAGCTCCTCAATTTTGGGCAGATAACCCAGAATCTTTATATCACTCATTTTCGCCTCTACTGCTTCCTTTAAGAGTTGAAAATGGTGTCTGCTGCTCACATTATTAATTATAAGCCCCTTCAAATTTAATTTTTGATCATAATTTTTATAACCATAAACTAGAGCAGCTGCACTCTGAGCCACTTTGCGGGCATCAATAACTAAAATCACAGGTGCTTTAATAATTCTGGCAATTTCAGCTGTACTGCTGACCGCATCTTTTCCTTTACCATCAAAAAGTCCCATTACACCCTCTACCAGAGAAATATCTGCTGCTTTAGATTTTTTTGAAAATAAGGATCTAACTCCATTCTCTTCCAGAAAGTAACTGTCCAGATTACAGGAATTCCTGCCGCAAACTAGGCTGTGAAAACCGGGATCTATATAATCAGGTCCCACTTTAAAAGGCTGGACTCTAAGACCTTTATTTTTTAATGCTG
>JBKHFK010000263.1:0-2797 GCA_046540295.1 Halanaerobium sp. | reverse complement strand
AAAGAAATCAAAAAAGAGGATAATGTAAAACAGAATGACCTCAGTTTAAATTTAAAATCACTTGATCTTTTTGCCTGTCCTGTCTGCGGCTCTGATTTAACTTTATCTGCCAAAAAAATAAAAAATAATAGAATACATGCAGGCAGCCTCAACTGCAGCTGTGGGGAAAAGATTTTAATTCAGGATGGGATTTTATATACCAGCGAAATTTATGATAGAGAGGGTCGAAAAGAGGTATTTGAAACAGATCCACTTTTCCATGTAACAGATTATATTCAGCAGACTGATTCGGAATTTATGGATCAAGCTTATCTGAGTTTAGAGTGGCTGAAAAATAAGATTAATTATTCTGATTTAAAAAATAAGGTAATTTTGGAGCCGGGTTCTGGTTATGGTCTTTTAATCAGAAATATCTATGATCAGCTGGCTTCAGATACCACCTATATCTGTGTGGAGCATGATCCGGAACTGAACAGATATCTTAAATCATTACTGGAATTATCAGCTGTCGGTCCTGAAGTCATTTTCTTAACTGCAGAATTACCAGCTCTGCCGCTTAAAGAAAAGATAATTGATTATTTAATTGATTTTTCCGGAATCTCAAATTATTCTTTTCATAATCAGGGTTTTCTGCCGGAATTGATGCTCAAATATTTTAAAGATCATTTTTTGCTGACAGCAGTCTTTATCATATATCATAAATTTGGAGAAAAAAATATCGTAGACAGGGAGTATAGAAATTATTTTATTTATTCAAAGATTAGAGCCAAATTAAAAGAATTGGGTTTTGAATTTTTAGATGAATATAAATCAGAGATTAAAAAGATTGACAGTTCATTTGGTAAATACGAAGAGTTTGCTCAGATCGGTGATCAAATTTATTCCTATCAACTGCAGGCTAAAAAATAAAGTTAAAAGTTGAGTTAACTCCAGCTTTGATATAAATTAGCACCAAAAAAAATTTGCAGGCTCTTGCACTTGAGTTACCTCCATAATTTATAATTAACTTATAATTTAAAGGAGGTAAGTAAAATGTTAAAATATCAGGAAAATAGAGTCGAAAATAGGCTGAAAGCAAAGAGTGATAAGAAAGAAAAATTAAATTTACTGCTTTTTTTATCAGGTAAGACTATTTCTTTATTTGGATCTGCAGTTTATGCTTTTGTAATTGGTCTTTATTTACTGAGAACAACTTCTTCCGCATTTTCTTTTGCCCTCAATCTCGCCCTGTACACTCTGCCTGTTGTCCTCTTTAATCCAGTTGCTGGTGTAATAGCAGATAAGTTTAATAAAAAAATTCTGGTGGTTGGCTCTGATCTGCTCAATGGAATTTTTCTTAGTTTAGTTTATCTAATTGTAAGAAACTTTGCTTTTAATGTTTATATCCTTTATTTCAGTACTTTTGTGATGACATCTTTAACAGTCTTTTTTGATATTGCTTTAGAATCTGCCAAACCCAGTCTGGTTAGAGAATCTGCTCTGGTCAAAATAAATTCTCAGGCACGGGTAATAGAATCCTTATCCCATATTTTAGGTCCACTGCTGGGAGGCGTTATTTATGCCTTTCTTGATCTGGAAGGCTTTATTTTAATCAATGCAGTTTCATTTTTAATTTCTGCTCTGATAGAATATTTTATTGACTATCAATATAATCAGCAGCCAGAAGAGGAGACTGAGAGTAATAAAGATTTAGATACTTTTATTTTTAGATTAAAAGAAGGATTTTACTATATTTTTAGGTCAAAAAATTTAAAAGCTTTACTTTATATTTTTATTGCTTTAAATTTCTTTTTCAATTTTACTTTGATTGTTCCTTTACCTTATTTGTTGAATACAGTCTGGAAAATTGCCCCAAATAAATATGGAATAATTCAATCAGCATTTCCAGTTGGAATGATTATTGGAGCTTTATTAACTGAAAAAATAATGGAAAAAGTAAACTATAATATTTTAATCAAAAATATTAATTTTATTTCTGCAGTTGGAGTAACAGCCTTTGCCCTGCCAATTATTATTTTTCAAATATCACCGGCGCCAAATTTTATAATGATTTACTATAGTACTTTAATGTTTTTAAGTGGAATTGCAGTGGCCTGGATAGATGTTCCGGCAAATGTAATCATTCAAAAAATAGTACCACAGAATATTCTGGGGCGAGTCTTAAGTGTTAAGATGAGCATTATTAAAATAATTGTACCAATTTCACTGCTTATTTCTTCACTAACTCTTAAATTTATTGATATAGAATATATATTTATCATTGGTGCTTTAATCTTTTTTAGCTTTAATATTTTATTTTTTAGTTCTGCTGCTGGGAAAAAATTCAGCCAGAAAGAATAAATTTTTTATTTAAATTTACCAATTATAAATAAACTAAATTAAAAACACCTTGACTTTATGAACAACATTCATTATAATACTTATAGTGAACAAAATTCATAAAGTTTTTTTATGCTTAAATGAACGTAATTCAGATAAATAAAAATGGAGGCAAGAAAATGTATAAAGACGAAAAAACTAGAAAACTTGCAGAAATGCCGATTCCTAAATTACTGACAGAGATGTCTATTCCTGCAATTATAGGAATGCTGGTAACTGCTGTTTATAATATTGTGGATACAATTTTTGTGGGAAGAATTGGCACCGAGGCAATTGGGGCAGTAACCATTGCTTTTCCACTTTTTATGGTTATTTCTGCTATCGGCTTAACCTTTGGGATTGGGTCTGCTTCTTTTATTTCTCGCCTGCTGGGTGAGGATAATAAGGAAATGGCAAATAAGGTTTCTGCAACTTCGAC
>JBKHFK010000262.1:0-2803 GCA_046540295.1 Halanaerobium sp. | reverse complement strand
CCGGAATTAATAATTGCCGAGCGAACTCTTTTAGCTGATTCGCGGACTGTTTTTCCGGCCAGACCAACAATATTAAAGCCGGGCAGTCCTCTTGAAATATCAATCTCAACTTTTACCATTTCTGCTTTAACTCCATGAATTACTGCTGAATAGAGATAGGAATACATTAAAATCTCCTTTCTAAAAGGTCATTAAAAATTATTAAACCAGCAATTTTTAGTTACTAATTATATTTTTAAAATGCTTTAATTTATCTATTTTTCTGGCTGCAGGATCAATTTTTAAGGCAATCAGATCAAAACGAATTGAACTTAGATGAATATTTTTTTCTGCAAAATAAAAAATAGCAGCCCTTCTAAGATGAGCAATCTGTTTATAATAAAGAGAATGGGCCAGCTCGATATAATTTTCAGAACTTCTACTTTTAACTTCAATAAACACTGTTAGATCACCTTTGGCAGCAATAATATCGATCTCACCAAATTTATTGCGGTAATTTCTCTGAACAATATAATATCCCTCCTGCTGCAGGTATTTTACTGCAATCTCCTCCCCAATTTCTCCAATTTTATTGTGTAAAGCCATCAAAATACCTCCTTTAATAGAATATATTATATAATTATGTAAAAAATTAGAAACTCCTGCATCGTTAATAATATTTTTATAAAATTTTTTTGCACTGCAGGATATAATTTTTGAACTGGCTGAGATACTGAAACTGTAGACTGCTAATTTCTATTCTCTTTAAAAGATATTATTTTGGATTATTAAAATAAAAAAGGATTTTCCTTATTTTTTGAGAATTATATAATTAAGAGTTTAATTTTATTTTTAAATATTAAATTTTAGAAAAATAATGGAGGGGATTTTTATGAACAGAAATGTGGGAATGTTTTTAGTTTTTATTGCTTTAATTTTGTTATCAGTATTGGTAGTAAATGGCCTTTATTTTAATACCCCGGCTGGAGAAACAGCAGATAGGGAAGAACCGGTAGAAAAAGCAGAAGAGGATGTTATTACTACCAATTTAAGTATCAATCAGCAGCAGGAATATGACCCTGATATAGTTGATGTGGTGCTTGGTTTTGAAAATGAAGATCGGGAACAATCTGCAGCTGTTGATGAAAATAATAAAATTGTAAGTGAAATAATGTCAATTTTAGATGAAGAAGAACTTGAAAATGTAGAAACTCAGGGTTTTAGAGTTTATCCTCATACAAGATATGAAGAAACTGATGAAGAAAACGGGGAAGAGCGTGTAACTTATTACAGGGTTAATAATCAAATTAAATTTAGCTCTAAAAATTTAGGAGAATTACCTGTTTTACTTGGTAGTCTGCTGGATGCAGGTGCCAATAGGGTTGTTAATATTAATTACAGACTGGAAGATAACGAAGAGGCTCTGGATGAGGTTACAGAACAGGCATTAGATTCTCTTAAAGAAAAGGCAGCATTTATGGCTGAGAATTTAGATAAAGAAGATTATAGAATCAAAAAAGTTAATTTTGGTCAGCAGAATATTTATAGTAGTGATGCATTAAAATCAATGAGCAGAACTGCAGAAGCCGGAGACTTTTCGGAGGTACCACTGGCAGAACAAAAAGTTAATATCAGTGTTTCAGTTTCAGCAGAAATAGAATTATATTAATATTAAATTAAGAAAACTGAGTGCAGATTTAAAGCACTCAGTTCTTTTTTTAGTTATTATTATTTAGGAGAAAATTGGCAGCACTTTCCATATCATCTTTTGAGGCGACCAGAAAAACCTGATTGCCTGCAAAGATTTCTCTATTTCCCCGGGGAACAATATACCTATCCTGAGACTTATCAAAAATTCCTGCAATTACACAGTTTTCCGGGAAGGTTTTCTGACTTACTATATCTGAAATTTTCATTCCTGATATTGGTGAATCAGGTGGAATGGTTAGAATAGAAACTTCTGCCTTACCATCACCAAGTGATGCTACTTTGCGGACATCCGGTTCTTCAATATCAGTAATAAAGCGGTCTACTATTAATTCCATTGTTGCTGCAATATTGGTTGCACCTGCCATTTGGTAGGCATTTTCGTATTCAGGTTCCCTCATTCTGACCAGTATTTTTTCAACACCAAAATTTTTAGCCAGAAGAGAAAAGGAAAGATTATCTGCATCATCCCTCATTACTGCAATTGCCACATCACATTTTTCAATTCCTGCTTCTTTTAAAATATCAATTCTGGTTGCACTACCGAGAACTGTTACTGCTCCATAACGGCTGTATATTTTCTCAGCAACACTCTGCTCTTTTTCAATCACTATTACATCATGTTTCTGCACCAGATTTTTAGTTAAATTCCTACCTGCAATACCTCCACCAGCAATAATTATATACATATTAATACCTCCATTAACAAAATTAAAACTATTCTTCCCAAGCTTTTTTGGTAAATAAAATAATAATTGGTAAAATTTCTAATCTTCCGGCCAGCATTCCAATAATATAAGTCATTTTGATCACCGGAGAAAGTGAAGCCATTTTTTCCACTGAAAAGAAAAATGGTCCTATATTACCCATTGCCGAAAACATACCGGAAAAAGCCTGCCAGCCATCTAAATCAGAAAAGATTGAAGTAATGATTCCTCCAATTACAATTAAAAAGAGCCAGAAAGAAAATAAACCAGTTAATTTATTAATTTCATCACTATCGATAATACTCTGATCCAGTGTTACAGGCAGAACAGCATGATTGGGTAGATAGATTTTTTTGACCTCTCTTTTAAATAAACCTCCTAAAATATTTAAACGCATAACCTTAATTCCT
>JBKHFK010000261.1:0-2846 GCA_046540295.1 Halanaerobium sp. | reverse complement strand
ACATTTGGAATGGGGATTGCAGGAGCTTCGACAGCAACTGTTATTGCTCAGGCTGTTTCGACTCTGATGTTAATTGCTTTTTATAAATCAGATAGAAGTGTACTTAGATTTAAAATTAAAGATTTTACCCCTTCTTTTGCAATTTATGCCGAAATTATGAAAATTGGAGTTCCCACATTAATCAGACAATTATTGAGCAGTGTGGCGATGACTCTTTTAAATAATATGGCCGGGATCTATGGAGCTGCAGTTGTGGCTTCTGTGGGAATTATTAACCGCGTTTTTGCTTTTGGCTTTTTTGTGATAGCCGGTTTTACTCAGGGGTTTCAGCCTGTTGCCGGTTTTAACTTTGGAGCCCGTCAGATTGAAAGATTAAAAGATTCAATCAAAATTACAATCAAAAGAACAACTATTTTTGGTTTTTTATTATTTCTATTATTCTTTTTCTATAATGAGCAGGTAATCAGTATCTTTAGTCAGGATCCGGAAGTTATAAAAATTGCCTCTACCGGTTTAAGATTATATGCCCTGGTTTTACCACTACTTGGTTTTGCAATAACCATCAACACCTTATTTCAGGCTCTGGGTCATGGAATTCCTGCTACTATTTTATCTCTTTCCAGACAGGGAATTTTCTTTATTCCCGCGATTTATTTGCTCTCCAAAAGCTTCGGTATGGAAGGCTTATTTATGGCACAGCCGGCTGCAGATGGGCTGACTGCTGTTTTAACCGGTATCTTATTTATCTATGTCTATCGTGAGATTAAGGAACTGGAAGTTGAAACAGAAAAAAGTATTAAAGAAAATTTAAATTTAGAATATGGGCAGGAAAGTATTTAATGGGGGAGTAGATTAAGATGCCAAAAATTATCGAAAACTTAGAAGAAGAGCTCACCAAAACATCTTTAAAACTCTTTCAGGAAAACCCATATCAGAATGTCAGTATGCGGCAAATTGCTTCAGAAGTTGGTATAGCTGTTGGAACTTTATATAATTACTATCCAAATAAGTGGGAGCTGTATATTGGAGTTTTTGAAGAAAGCTGGAAAGAAACCTATCAGATTTTAAAAGAAAACTGTAAAAATAATAAAGAAAATTATTTAGAAAACTACATTGAGGTTCTCTACTCAGAAATGAAAAAGAAAAAGTCAATTGTGAGAGAGCTTTTTCGCTATATAATAAATGATCTGGAAATTGATGAAGAAGAACAGAAGCAGAAATTTAAACGAATTAGATTTCCCAAAGTGGTAATAAACCAGATATTCGAACTCTTTATTATTATTCTGGAAAAGGAGTTTAAAATAAACTTAGAAAATGATAATCAGGATTTATATCGGCTTTTTGCTATGCTGCAGACTAATATTCCTCTGCTGCAGCAAAATTTTAAGGAAAAAGAACAAAATATTGAATTTCTCACTGATCTAATTTCTTCTTTTATTGAAAAAAAGAGGCTTTAAAACTTCAAAAAATATTATTTTATAAAAAAAGAGGCTGAATTACTCCTTTTGAGAGTAGTTCAGCCTTTAATATTTCTGCCCTTTTTTAGTTAATTATTTAAATATCCCCGTAATTCTTTACTTCTGGTAGGGTGTCTTAATTTTCTTAAGGCCTTTGCCTGGATCTGTCTAATTCTTTCTCTGGTAACTCCAAACTGACTTCCGACCTCTTTTAAAGTTCTCTGGCGTCCATCTTCAAGTCCAAATCTTAATTTTATAATTCTTTTTTCTCGATCTGTTAGGGTGTCGAGTACAGTTTCTAATTGATCTTTTAAAAGTTCAGAAGAGGCAAGCATCTCAGGAGCGGGTGCATCCTGATCTTCAATAAAGTCCTTTAAATGGCTGTCTTTTTCTTCACCGATAGGAGTATCTAAAGAAGTAGGCTGCTGGTTCATAGCCAGTTTCTGAATTTCCAGAACCTTTTCCGGCTCCATATTCATTTCTTCACCGATTTCCTCAAGAGTTGGTTCTCTTTCTAAATCTTTTTTAAGTCTTTTTTCAATTCTTCTTAATTTGTTCATAGTCTCTACCATGTGCACTGGAATTCTAATAGTTCTTGCCTGGTCAGCAAGAGCTCTGGTAATAGACTGTCTAATCCACCAGGTAGCATAGGTGCTGAATTTGTAGCCCTTGGTGTAATCAAATTTTTCTACCGCCTTCATTAAACCTTTATTGCCTTCCTGTATTAAATCCAGAAAAGACATTCCCTGTCCTATATATTTTTTGGCAATACTGACCACAAGTCTTAAGTTAGCTTCAGTCAGCTTTTCTCGAGCTTCCTGATCACCCTGTTCAATTCTTTTTGCAAGTTCAACTTCTTCTTCTTTGTCAAGCAGATCAACTTTTCCCATTTCTTTTAAATAAACACGTACGGAATCATCAATACCGGCTCCATCAGGTATGGAAAGATCAAGATCATTTTCTTCTTCAGTACTGTCATTCTGGTTATCATTATTTTCATTATTAGCTTTTTTAACCATTTAAATTCCTCCTCAATGCATAATGCCTGACACAATCACTAATTGTAGCATAAATTATTCTCAATTTAAAGCTCTCAGTAGAATTAATTCAAAAAATCGGTAAACTTCATCTTTTTAAGACTTCTTTTTTCCTCTGTTTTTATTTTTTCGTAAAGTTCCTGCATTTCCTGGTCTTTAAATACACCTTCTATATTTATATTTTGTTTACTAAAATTATACTGATATAATTCCCAGAGATTTAGAGTATCTGGAGCCTTCTGGGGTATAAATTGTCCTTCCTGATTTTCAGCAACTAAATTATGTTTCTTTAATTCTCTTAAAGCAGTTTCCAATTTTTTGGCAGGCATTTTAATTTTATTTTGAATTTGAA
>JBKHFK010000260.1:0-2854 GCA_046540295.1 Halanaerobium sp. | reverse complement strand
CTAAATTTAAATATTAAATGATTAAAGCAGCCAGATATCTGGCTGCTTTTTTGATGAATGTTAAATTAAAATCTACTTAGAAAAATCATATTTTAACTCTCTGCTTAAAAAATAAAGGAAAACCATTATTAATAAAATAAAAACACTGATACTGGCAAAGCCAACAAAAACACCAAAAATATCATTTATTTTTCCAATTAGCCAGTTAGAGAACATATTTATTGCAGAAGCTAAAGTAATAATAAATCCCATATATGAACTTACTCCACTTTTAAATTCATTCATTATCACAGCCATAATAGTTGGAAACATTATAGAAATAAAAAATCCAGCTGCTGAAAAGAAAAAGGCACCATAATTAGCTTCAACCATCAGTCCAGTAATAAATAATAAAAAGGTTGCAGCAGCAAAATAAAATAATATTTTAATATATCCTAAATGCTCAGTAAAATAACCCCCAACCAATCTTCCTACTGTAAAAACAATAAAAAATAAAGATAAATATGTAGATGCAGACGCTGTAGTAAAAGCTCGTTCTACATGCAAAAAATTAACCAGCCAGCTGCCAATTGCAATTTCAGCTACAACACCAGATCCTAAAACTGCGGCAAAAAGCCAGACTTTTTTCTGTTTGATAATTTTCTTAACTGGAACATTATCCTTTTTGTGATTTTCAATTTCTAAAGGGAATTTTGTAAAAAATAAAAATAACAACAGAGCAATAATTAAAATTAATGCTGTTAGATATACTTGATGCCATTCAAACCCCAGTGATAAAAGCCAGCCGGCATAACGCGGCCCAATCGAGGCACCAACTCCAAAAAAAAGATGCAGCATATTCATCATCATTCCTGATTTTTCTACGAATATCTTAGCTCCCAGCGAATTAGCGCCAATCTCTACTGACCCAAGACCAATCCCTAAAAGAGTCATTAAAAATATTAAGTAAAGAAATGAATTAATATAGCCCATTGTAAAAATACTAAAAGCGGCAGCCAGAAATCCAAAAGCTATTACCTTTTTTAAACCAAAATGACTGGCAGCCAGACCGCCAAAAAATGTTGCTGACATAAACCCAAATGTTGAAGCCATCAGCATTACTCCAATGTTTGAATAACTGACTGTAAAAAAATCTCTAATTGGAGGAATTAAAGTCCCCCTCATATTATTGATAAATCCCAGCATTATCATCATCATAAATGCCAGTAAAACTAATTTTCTATGTCTTTTCATTAATTATCAAACCTTCCAGAAACTGCTGCCAGAAATTTTTAATATTTATAAATCTAAAATACTTTCAATAGTAGCCAGTAAACCTTTTATATCAGCTAAAGTCAAATCTCCCATATGTCCGATTCTAAAAGCTTTGTTCTTTAAATCTCCATAACCATTTGCGATCCTGATATTATATTTTTCTACCAGAGTATTAATCAAATCATCTACATCTATTCCCCTATTATTTTCAATACAGGTAACTGTATTTGACCAGTATCCTTCTTCAGCATAAATATCAAAATATTCTAAAGCCCAATTTTGAACATATTCTGCCATTTCCTGATGTCTGGAAAATCTATTAACAATTCCCTCTTTATTTACAATATCATCCAACTGCTTTTGTAAGGCAAAAATTTGTGGAATTGCAGGAGTTGTCCTGGTCTGTGAACGCTGATGATATTTATGTAAAAGTGTTAGATTAAAATAATAACTCCTGCTTTCTACTTCTTTCGCTCTCATCAGCAATTCATCGCTCACTGAAGCAACAGTTAGACCTGCAGGTAAGGCAAATGCTTTTTGAACCCCCGCCAGGCACATATCAATACCCCAATCATCAACTCGTATTTCTGTTCCTGCCATTCCAGAAACCGCATCAACTAAAAAAAGCACATCATCAAATTTTTTTACAACCTCTCCAATTTCTTTAACTGGATTCATTAAACCGGTAGAAGTTTCATTTAAAACCACGGTTATTGCATCATATTTACCTGTTTTAAGTTTTTTCTCTACTAATTCTGGCTTTACAGCCTGATCCCAGGAGATTTCAACTCTGTCACAGGGAACTCCATTTTTTTTAGTAATCTGATGCCAGCGATCAGAAAAAGCTCCATTGACAAAGTTTAAACAGCGTTTTTTAACACCATTTGTAACCGCAGCTTCCATAGCACCGGTTGAAGAAGATGAAAACAAAAAAACCGGCTTCTCTGTATAAAGCAGCTTTTGTAAATTCAACTGAATATCATCATAAATTCTGGAAAACTCTTCAGATCGATGATGAATTTGTGCTGTTGACAATTTTTGCAGTAATTCTGTTCTAACTTCTGTTGGACCTGGAGTAAACAATTTTTCATGCATTTTTTAACACCTCATAAATTATATTTTCAGCCTCAGCTGAATTACTCAATTTTCAATTCTTAGATATAATTATCTATTATTATAGCAGTTAAAGATACAATAATAAAGTAAAATAAAATTATCAGAATATTAAAAAATAGCCAAAAATAAAAAAAGCACCTTTTAGGTGCAAAATATCAAATGGAGCGGGAAACGAGATTTGAACTCGCGACCCTCACGTTGGCAACGTGATGCTCTACCACTGAGCTATTCCCGCATATTTAATGGTGGAGGGGAAAGGATTTGAACCTTTGTAGGCATCGCCGGCAGATTTACAGTCTGCTCCCTTTAACCACTCGGGCACCCCTCCAGATTAGATGTAGGAAATAAGAAGTAGGAAATAAGATTATATTGAAATCCTATTCTATTCCTTGTCATATTTTATTTTTCTCCATCCAAAAAATCAATTAACTTTTGGTGGAGATAAGGGGATTCGAACCCCTGGCCTCTACACTGCCAGTGTAGC
>JBKHFK010000259.1:0-2857 GCA_046540295.1 Halanaerobium sp. | reverse complement strand
TCCTGATCTAACTTCAAAAAATAAAAGTTAAATTCTATGCGACGCTTATTATAATATCAAGGCTTTTTGACTTTGTCAAGAGTTTTTATAGCTTTTTTTAATAATTCCTCCACCCAGTACTAAATCATCCAGATAGAAAACAACAGACTGTCCCGGAGTGATGGCTCTCTGGGGTTCTTCAAACTCAACTTTTAATTCATTTCCCCTGTTTTTTTCTATATATGCTTTTACAGGATAGCTGTTATATCTTATTTGAGCCTCAACTTCCATCCGACCATCAATATCTTCAAAAGGAATAAAATTAATATCCTCGGCAATTAGCCCATCACTAAATACAGCTTCATCTTTACCCACTATTACTGCATTATTTTGATAATCAAGTTCTGTTACATAAATTGGATAACCCATAGAAATCCCAAGACCTCTACGCTGACCAATAGTATAATGAGCTAAACCTTCATGAGTTCCAAGCTGGTTGCCTTCAGTATCTAGAATGGGTCCGGATTTTGAAATCTCAGGATAATTTGTATCTAAAAATCTTACATAGTCATCATCAGGCACAAAACAAATTTCCTGACTCTCTGCCTTATTATGCACACTAAATCCCAATTCTTTAGCCTTAGCTCTAATTTCATCTTTTGTATACTCACTTAATGGAAATAAAGTCTGACTTAGCTGTTCCTGATTTAGTACATATAACATATAACTCTGATCTTTATTTTCATCAAGTCCTTTTTTAAGTATATATCTTCCATTTTCATTTTCAATTTTTGCATAATGGCCACTGGCAATATAATCACAACCAATTTCAATTGCCTTTTTATGCAGAGCTTCAAATTTTATTTCTTTATTACACATCACACAGGGATTAGGGGTTCTACCTCGACTGTATTCATCTACAAAATAGTCAATTACTTTTTTTTGAAACTCTTCCTGTAGATTAAAAACAAAATGAGGAATATCTAATTTTTGAGCAACTCTTTTAGCATCCCTAACAGCAGAATAGGAACAGCAGTGATCTTCCCTGTCAGTTGCCTCTTCATAATCAGGAAAAATATGCATTGTTCCCCCTATTACCTCATAACCTTCTTCTTTTAATAAAGCAGCAGCTACAGAACTATCTACACCACCACTCATTGCTATCATAACTTTTTTCATTACTTACACCCTTATACAATTTATTTGTTGTCAATTCAGTGAATCAAGTCTGGTAATAATATCTTTTAATTTTTTAACTACATAATCAATTTCTTCTTTAGAATTACTACTGCCCAGAGAAAATCTAAGTGCACCTTTTAGATATTCTTTTTCTAATTTAATAGCATTTAAAACATGTGAGACACTGAGCGAACCAGATGCACAGGCAGATCCTGTAGCTGCAGCAATATTATTCAGGCTGAGATTGAATAATATTGATTCTGCGTCCAGATTTTTAAAAGAAATATTAACATTGGCCGGCAGACGTTTTTCATCCCGGGGACCATTTAGTTTAATTTTATTAAAATTTGCAAAAAGTTTAGAAATAAAGTACTCACGCAGTGAAATTAGTTTTTTTCTTTTTGAATCTAAATTTTTTAAAGTAATTTCTGCTGCTTTACCCATACCAACAGCAGCAGCAAGATTAACTGTACCTGCTCGTCTTTTTCTCTCCTGGCTGCCTCCCGACATCTGTGGAATTAACTTTACTCCTTTGCGTACAAAAAGAGCCCCTATACCCTTTGGCCCATTAAATTTATGTGCTGAAATAGAAAGTAGATCAACTCCCAGATCTTTAACATCTATTTTAAGCTGTCCGACTGCCTGAACCGCATCTGTATGAAATAAAATACCATTTTCCCTGGCAACACCAGCCAGATCCTTTAAAGGTTGAATACTTCCTATTTCATTGTTGGCATACATAATTGAAATTAAAATTGTATCTTCCCGAATATTGTCACGGAGTTCTTCAGCATCTACCAGACCATTCTGGTCAACGTTAAGATATGTGACTTCAAAACCCAGATGTTTTTCCAGATACTCACAACTTTTTAAAACAGCATGATGTTCAATTTTAGAAGTAATTATATGTTTTCCTTTTTCTGAATGGGCCATTGCAACACCTTTAAGAGCCAGATTATCTGCTTCTGTTCCACCTGCTGTAAATACAATTTCTTCAGCTCTTTTAACTCCAATCAATTCTGCTACTAATTCACGCGCATCTTCTAAAGCAGCTGCAGCTTTTTGACCCTGAAGATGAGAACTGGCTGGATTGGCAAATATTTGATTAAAAAAAGGGTTCATTGCAGCCAGAACTTCCTGTAGAACGGGTGAAGTTGCTGCATGATCTAAATAAATATCCCCCATTTATTTAGCCTCTATTTTTTCTTTATTAATTTTTTCTTCGCGTTTCTTCTCTTCTATAGCTTTATCCCTGAGATCGGCAAGGCTCATATTTTCTATTACTCCATTAATCGCTTCTGCCAGTTCTTCCCAGAGGCCGTGAATTACACATTTATCAATATAATTACAGAAATCATCTTCAATTACACAGTCAACAGGTGCAATTGGACCTTCTAAAGTTGTTATAATATCAGCCACACTAATCTCTTCTGGTTCATGATTTAACATATAACCACCATGAGCACCTCTAACGCTTTTAACTAATTTTGCCTTTCGCAGAGTTGCAAATAACTGCTCTAAATACTGTTCAGAGATATTCTGTCTTTCAGAAATCTCGCGAATTGGGATTGCTTTCCCTTCTTCATGTTCTGCCAGATCGACCATTGCTCTTAATCCATATCTTCCTTTAGTTGACACTCTCATATTTTCACCTCATATAAACTTGACATTAACTATCAACTTTCAATTAATTTTAACA
>JBKHFK010000258.1:0-2866 GCA_046540295.1 Halanaerobium sp. | reverse complement strand
TTCTTCTGATGCATAATACATTTCTAAACCTGTTTTAATATTCCTTAGATTAGATTCTACTTCTGCTTCATTTGCACGATCTGTAATTCCAGTCATTCTCGGCACAGCAATCCCGGCCAGAATACCCAGCACAGCAATAACAACCAGTAACTCAATTAAAGTAAAACCTTTATTTCCACCACTAAAGATCATTTCTCTAAATTTTCTCATTTTTACTCACTCCTTTTTTAATATATAAAAATAACAATAAAATTTAATATCTCCTTATTTTAAGTATTTCCACCTCCCTTATAGGATTGATTTTTCAGTCTTAACTCAACAGCAGCTGCAAGACCTAAAATTATCCAGAAGACCGGGGCCACCGAAACAACACTGTCATTGAAAAATCCAGCTACAGCATAGGCTGTAAAAGCTGCCAGAAAAGCAAGTCCGATCTCTGTATAATAATTATCAAATTTGGAAGTTAAATATAATTTTAGACTTCTAAAAAAATAACTGCCAAATAAGATAAGCACTGCTGTTAAGGAAATCAAACCTGTATTAAAACCAATCTGCAAATATAAATTATGCGGTTTATCAACAATTATTTTGGATCGATTAAAATATTTAAACTTACCCACTACATCATGCTGGGGAAAGAAAATTGCGTAAGTGTCAGGTCCATAACCAAGCAGTGGTTTTTCTATAATTAAAGGCAGAGTTCTGGACCAGATGTAGCCTCTTTTAGAAGCCAGCATCTCCTTACCCTCAAAACCCAGACTTTCAACTTCCTCTAATGGATAAATATTATTTCTCATTCCCAGTATAAAAAAACCATCTAATTTACTGGCATAGATAAACTCTCCAGTTTTAGTACCGTATTTAAACTCCAGAATTTGATTATCATTTGTTTCACTCTCCTGAACTTTAAAACTATAGGCTG
Source organism: Halanaerobium sp. (assembly GCA_046540295.1). Classification (GTDB taxonomy): domain Bacteria; phylum Bacillota; class Halanaerobiia; order Halanaerobiales; family Halanaerobiaceae; genus Halanaerobium. Next base: position 1,944 of record JBKHFK010000258.1, on the reverse strand, counting down.
CTAGTTCAGGATCATCAAACTTAAAATATCCCTCTTCCTCTTCGCTCCGGCTTAAAGAATAATCAAGCTCTTCATCTTCTTCATTTAAAACTTTAAGCTGAAAATCATTATCCCTCTCAAAGCCAAATCTAAGATATTTCTTTTCAGTCTTAAAATGCAGATATCCATTTTCTGATTTTAATTCTTCAATTTCAGCTTCTTCACCCCGAAAAGCAAGCTGGGTTTCAGTTCCCAGAGATAAAAACTCTTTTCTGAGTGAACCCGCTGTGTATATATCCATTATTGTAAAAACTAATGAAAATATTAAGAGTAAAACCAAAATTCTTTTATATCTCTCCAATATTTTTTTATTTAAAATCACTGCCACTACCAGAGTTGAGACAACTGCTCCCAGAATACCGGCTCTCGATAAAGATCCCAGCCAGGCAGCAAAGATAAAAGAACTGGAAATTGTCAACAGAAAAATTCTTTTTTTACTTTCGGCAAAGAAATATAAAACTGTACTCAGCATCAGCAGCATCGAAAAATAGCTGCCTGCATAATTGGGATTATAGAAGGTGGCAAATAGAATATTTCTGCCTGCAAATCTAAAATCCATCGCAGTTGACAGTTCAGCAAATTCCTTACCCGGTAAAATTAATCTCTGTCCCAGTACATTTGCAAAAAAATCGTGACCAAAAAATTGGCTCAATCCAATTATAGCAATAATGACGGCTGATGTAAGTAAGCCAGTTAGCATAAATTCAAATTGCTCTTTTTCATTAAAAAGATTAATAGTAATCACAGTAATTAAAAGATAAGCTATTAAAACCGGCATCCCTTCATAGCGGTCCGGAAAACCCTGCAGTGAGGTCAGCTGTGCTTTAGAAAAAACTGTTGCCAGAATTATCATTATCAAATAACTGAAAATGGGATAATAATAGAACGTCTTTTTAAGTTTGGATCCAGCCTCTCTTTTATAATAAATATAAAAAGAGATTAAGGCTAAAAGGCTGAAGCCCAGCAAAAACAGCATCTTATAATAGGAAAAGAAATCCGAATTATAATCTCTGACCCAGTAGGAAGCTACAACCTCTGATAGCTCAATTCTTTTATAGTAAACTATCAGCGGCAACACCGCAGCATTTAACACAACAGGCAAAACATATAATTTATTTTTTAATTTTTCTGCAATAGGCCTCACCCCTTTAAATTATTTTTTCTATCAATAATTTTTCTTATAATAATCCAATTATACAACTTTTTACAAATTTACAATAGCTTTACAAAAAATATCTTTCGACAAATATTAGAACTGCTGGAACATATCAAACATTGGAGTCACAATTGAAATAGCAACAAAGCCAACCATTACTGCTAAAATTACTATCATGATTGGCTCAATTAAGGAAATAGCTCCATCAACACTGGCTTCTACCTGGCGGTCATAAAAAGTAGAAATTTTATTTAACATGGTTCCCATAGATCCAGTTTCTTCGCCAACACTGAGCATCTGGACCACCATTGCCGGAAACTCTCCACTTTCATTTAAGGGAGCAGATAAATTACTGCCCTCTCTAACCCTGGCTCGGGCTTCTGTTAAAATTTCAGCGTAGACACTGTTTCCCACTACATCCTCTACAATGGTCAGTGCTGTTAATAGATCCACCCCGCTCTCGATTAAAATTGCCAGGGTACTGGAAAAACGGGAAATATAGACTTTGCGCATCATCGGTCCAATAACCGGAGATTTTAAAATCCAGCTGTCCGTTTTCTCCCTACCCGCAGGAGTATTCCTAAAACGAGCCAGTACAAATAAAAAGATAAAAAAGACGAGTAATAAAGCCCACCAGTAGCTCTGCATAAAGGTACTGACTGCTAAAAGCATTCTGGTCGGAAACGGTAATTCGGAACCAAAATCTCTAAACATACTGACAAATTGAGGTACAACCTGAGTTACTAAAA
>JBKHFK010000257.1:0-2877 GCA_046540295.1 Halanaerobium sp. | reverse complement strand
ACTTGGCAATATTAATCAAAAAAACATTTCAGCAATGATAAGTTCTGAAAAACAGCAGCAATTTGGAAAAGCTAAAAAAGAAAGGCTAAATCAAAAATGTTTAAAATGTAATTATCTATTTTTCTGCAGTGGAGGCTGTCCAAAAAATAGAATTTTAGATAAGGGTAATGATTACAGACTAAATTATCTCTGTGATGGATATAAACTTTTTTTTAATTACATAGATGTTTTTATGGAAAAACTTTCCCGGCTTGTTAAAGCAAAAAAGCCACCAAAACTAATGAGGAAAGAAATGCAAAAAATATATCAGGATAAATGGAATGTGGGTAGAAATGATCCCTGTCCCTGTGGTAGTGGTAAGAAATATAAAAAATGCTGCCTGTGAGATTAATAAATAATATTATTTGAAGTGCACCTGATAAGGATCTCCTAATCGGGTTCTTTTTTTTGTTTTTTAATTAAAAAGATGCTAAAATATAGCTAAGAAAGATGTCTGATTGAGGTTCGGGAAGGGGATTTATCTTGTTAAGTATCAGTATTGGTTTTATAATTTTAATTACCCTAATTATTTTAAAAGTAAGTATAGTTGTTGCTGCACCTCTGGCTTCAGCTGTGATATTATATTTAAATAACTTAAATATTTTAGAAATATTAAACAGTCAGTATCTGCCTGGTTTTGCTTCTTTTGTTCAGGATTATCTATTTATCTTTTTGCTGAGCGCTATTTTAGGTAAAATAATGGAAGAATCAGATGATGCTACTTCAATTGGAGAATTTGTACTGGATGTACTTTCACATCGCTATGCAGCAATTGGGATCTTTTTTGCCAGTGTGCTGCTTTCAATTGGAGGCATTTCTGCTTTTGTTTTGATTTTTACAATCTATCCAATAGCAAAACAGGTTTTTGAAGAAGCCGGTCTGCCCAAATCACTGATCATCGCTTCTATAGCCGGAGGAAATGTAATTGTTGGCCTTTCTTTGCCGGGCAGTCCTCAGGTTCACAACTTGATAATGATGGATTATTTAAACACTTCTGCACTTGCAGGTCTCAGTCTGGGGCTGGTCAGTATTTCTGCAGGAACAGCAGCTGCTATATTTTATTTAAGACACAGGAGTAAATCCATGCTGCCTGAGGGAAGTAATTTAAATGACAGTATTTTAAAAAAACCGGATTTAAAAAAATTATTTAATTTTTTAACCGCAATGCTGCCTCTTTTAACAGTTTTTATTCTGTTAGCAGTTTTATCTAAACCACCTGTGCTGGCTCTTTTTTTAGGAGTTTTACTTTCAATAGTTAAAAACTTCAGGAAAATTGATCTTTTAGAAATTTTAAATGAAAGCATCTCCAATGCTGTTTTGCCGCTGATGTTTGCAGCTTCTGCCATGGGCTTTGGCCGGGTTATATCTTCTCTGCCTGTTTTTAAAGAATTTCTGCAGACCTTATTAAATTTACCTTTAAATCCATATATATTGACCGGGATAATTACCAATATTGCAGCCGGTCTTTTAGGAAGTGCCTCAGGTGGAATGCTCTTAACCTTAAGTACAGTTGGAGAAAATATTGTAGAGCTGGTTGATCCCGAAAAATTACATAGAATTATAATTATTGCTTCAACAGGGCTGGACACTTTACCTCATAACAGTGCCTATCTGGCAATGCTGGCCTATACAGGGCTTAAGTTTAAAGATACCTATTTTGATTATTTTATGGTAACTGTTCTGGCACCACTTATTTCCTTTGCAGTAGCAGTCTTATTTGCTGTAAGTTTTTAAAAGAAAAATTTTTAGAATAACACAATAGGAGTGAGCAAAATGAAATCAATTCGCAAGTATTTATATTTCAACACAGATGAAAGAGTTGAGCTGATCAATATTACAGCTCGGGTGCGGCAAGTTTTAAAAGAAAGTGGAATTAAAGAGGGCTTATGTCTGGTAAATGCAATGCATATTACCGCCAGTGTTTTTATCAATGATGATGAAAGCGGCCTGCATCAGGATTATAAGGAATGGCTGGAAGAACTGGCACCACATGAGCCTATTTCTCAGTATGCTCACAATGGTTTTGAAGAAAATGCAGATGCTCATTTAAAAAGACAAATCATGGGACGTGAGGTTGTTGTTGCGGTTACAGAAGGAAAACTTGATTTTGGTCCCTGGGAACAGATTTTTTACGGTGAATTTGATGGTCAGCGGGAAAAAAGAGTCCTAGTTAAAATTATAGGAGAGTAAGAATAATTATGGGCAGCAATAGCAGATATCCGGAAGCTACAGTAGGTGCAGTTATTTTGAATCCAGAAAATAAGGTTTTGATCTGTAAATCAAACAAGTGGAATCAAAAATATGTTATTCCAGGCGGCCACATTGAAGCAGGAGAGAAGATGGAAGAGGCCCTGGTCCGGGAGGTTAGAGAAGAGACCGGACTGGCAATTTACGATATTGAATTACTTGGGATCACAGAAAGTATTTATTCTGAGTCTTTTCAGAATCAGAAACATTTTCTTTTTGTAGATTTTATCTGCCGCAGTGATTCTACAGAGGTTGAATTAAACCATGAGGCCCAGTCCTATCAGTGGATTGATCTAAGTGAAATTGAAGCTTATGAACTGGAAGAGTTTACAGCAAATCTGCTCAAAGAATTAAGAAAAGGGGACAGTTCAAAATACAGACAGGAGATAATTTACGGACTTTAACTTTGATATAATCATCTTAAGTGCATTATCCTGTTCAGAAAATTAAAGGCCGTTTTTCTGATGTTAAAGAATATGATTATCTCAAAATGAAAGTTTTATATGACTTTAATCTTCATTATCTCGGCAAAAAAGAAATTGAGGCAGTGGAAAAGGATTCAGATCACATTAAATTTGAAAACTTAATCGA
>JBKHFK010000256.1:0-2896 GCA_046540295.1 Halanaerobium sp. | reverse complement strand
GGGGATAGTCTAGTAATTCAAAATGATGAATTTAAACTAAATTTTACCATTAAAGAATTTGTCAGAGATGCTCAGATGAACCCTTCTATTATTAGTTCCAAGCGCTTTGTTGTTAACCAGGCTGATTTTGAGAAGATGAAAAATCAGATAGGAGAAACCGAATACTTAATCAGTTTTCTGCTGAATGATCCGGATAAAATCAGTGAATTTACAAATCAGTATTCTCAATCTGAGCTGCCGGAGAAAGGGCCAGCAGTTGATTATAAAATTTTCAAGCTGTTTAACAGCCTGACTGATGGCTTAATAGCTGCAGTTATTATATTAATCAGTTTATTATTAAATGTAATTGCCCTTTTATGTTTAAGATTTATTATTTTACTTACCATTGAAGAAGATTATAAAGAAATTGGTGTAATGAAGGGAATCGGAATTGCAGCTCGAGATATTAAAAAAATTTATTTATCCAAATATCTTTTTATAGCTCTCAGCAGTTCGGCAGTTGGGTTTTTGATTTATTTAGCTTTAAGAAAAAGCTTTTTAAAAAATATTTTATTATATACAGGTGAAGCACCAAAATCATCTTTTCAAGTTTTATTACCACTGCTTACCGCCTTTCTGATAGCGGCAGCAGTAATCGGATTTTCAATCTTTGTTTTAAGAAGGTTTAATAAAATTTCTCCAGTAGAAGCCATTAGAATGGGAGTTAATACCACGAGCAGTTTAAATAAAAGAAGATTTGCTCTTTCCAAAAATAAACTGCTTAATGCAAATGTTTTTCTGGGATTAAGAGATGTGCTGCTGCGCTTTCGATTATTTATTATTCTTTTTGTAGTCTTTATTTTAACAACATTTATAATCATTGTTCCCTTAAACTTTTTAAATACTATTAAATCTCCAGAATTTGTCAGGTATATGGGAATAGCAGAAAGTGATATTATAATGGACCTCAGATATACAGAAGGAATACAGGATCGTTTTGAGCAGATTAAAACTTATCTGGCAGGTGATCCTGATGTCTTAGAACAGGGAGCTTTTGTAACTTCACGCTATAAAATTATAAATCAGGAAGGTCTGGAAGAAAATTTATATATTCAGACTGGAGATTTTAGTGATTTTAATATAGATTATTTAGAGGGTGAAACACCTGTTCATGATAATCAAATAGCCCTATCCTATTTAAGTTCATCTGAGTTAAATAAAAATATAGGTGATAAGCTTCCGGTGATAATTGAAGATCAAAGAAGAGAAATGACAGTTACAGGCATTTATCAGGACATCACCAATGGCGGCAGAAGCGCTAAAGCTAATATTCCAGCCGACTATCAAAATGCAAGCTGGTATAATATTTATCTTAATGTTAATTCAAATCTAAATGAAAAAATAAAAGAATATGAAACTGTTTTTGATAATACCAGGATTATCGACCAGCAGGGATACTTAGAACAGACTCTGGGTGATACAATAAAACAACTAAATATTTTAACTATTAGTGCTGTGATTATTGCTGTAGTTGTAATTATTTTAATAACTTCTCTTTTCTTAAAAACATTAATCGCCAGAGATAAGGCTCAAATTGCAATCATGAAAAGTATCGGTACTTCTATTGAGTCTATTAAAATTCAGTATATTACTAAAGCTCTCTTTGTTCTGATTCTTGCGATCATTATCGGCACAATTACAGCCAATATTTTAGGAGAACAATTATTAACTCTGATCTTATCTTTTCTGGGAGCTTCCAGAATTGAGATGATTATTAATCCATTGAGAAGCTATATATTAAGTCCTTTAATTATGATTTTAATTGTGGTTCTAACCACACTGTTAAGTATCAGTTCAATCAAAAAAATTAATCTCTCAGATATTAAGGTTGAGTAGGAAGGAGCATATGATGAATGAAATATTAAAAACAGAAAATTTATCTAAAGACTATTTGATTAATAAGAGGAAATTTAAGGTCTTAAAAAATATAGATATTACAATTCAGGCCGGTGATTTTCTCTCGGTAATGGGTCCTTCTGGTTCCGGAAAAAGCACCCTGCTTTATAATGTCAGTGGTATGGATAAGATGAGCTCAGGTGAAGTTATTTTTCAGGGAGAAAAATTAAGTAAATTAAGTGAAAAGAAATTATCTAATCTGAGATTAAAAAAAATGGGATTTGTTTTTCAGCAGATAAACCTGCTGAACAGCCTGGGCATTATAGATAATATTATATTTCCTGCTCATATGGAAGGAACTAAAGCTCGAAATGAAATCCAGGAGAGAGCTCTGGTGCTGATGGAGAAAACAGGTATTTTAGAACTTAAAGAAAATGAGATTACCCAGGCTTCAGGCGGTCAGCTCCAGCGAGCGGCTATCTGTAGAGCTTTAATTAATCAACCGGAAATAGTATTTGCTGATGAACCAACAGGGGCTTTAAATTCTAAGTCTGCCAGGGAGGTAATGGATGTTTTTCACACAATTAATCAAGAGGGAACTACAGTAATGATTGTTACCCATGATATTCGGGTGGCTTCTCACAGCAGTAGAGTTCTCTTTATGAAGGATGGAAATATAATTGGCGAAAAAGTTTTAGGCAAATTAAAAGATTTAGATTTAGAACTTATAGAGAGAGAAAGTGAATTAAGTAAGTGGCTGCTTGATCTGGGTTTTTAATTTATAGTTAAGAAGAAAACTATAAGTAGCGGTCAGATGTTAAACTATTTACTTTAAATATTTAAGAGTTAAGCTAAAATAAAATTAGTGGGAGGATTTTGATGTATACTAAAAAAGATTTAATTAAAGCATTTAAGGATATTGGTATAGATCCAAAAGGAACTCTACTTGTTCACTCCTCAATGAAAGCAGTTGGAGAAGTTGAAGGACGTGCTGATACAGTTATTGATGCCTTTATGGAGT
>JBKHFK010000255.1:0-2914 GCA_046540295.1 Halanaerobium sp. | reverse complement strand
AGATGGGTGCCGATGATTATATGACAAAACCCTTTAGTCCAAGAGAATTAGTTGCGCGGATAAAGGCGATTTTTAGGCGGATTAAAGAATTTAAAGCTGACAGCAAAAAACTTAAAGATGAGATAATTGAAGCTGGTGAATTAAAATTAGATATTCCCCGACATGAGGTTATTTATGGAGAAAAAAAGATTGTTTTAACCCCAAAAGAATTTGAACTGCTCCGCTATCTGGTGGTCAATCAGGGTAGAGTTTTAAGTAGAGATTTACTTTTAGAAAAAATATGGGGATATGAATATGCAGGAGACACCAGAACAGTGGATGTTCATATCCGGAGACTCCGCAAAAAAATTGAGGCAGATTATATAGCCACAGTCAGAGGGGTGGGGTATAAATTTGTTAAAATGGAATAATATTGGAATTAAAAATCGGCTGGTAATTATTTTTATAGTAATTCAGCTTTTCATTATTGCTTTTAGTTTCTATTATTTTAGCACCAATCATCGGGAATTTTATCTGGAGCAGGAAAGACTGAGTCTTGAACATTACAGTAAATTAATTTTAAGTGATATCAGAGAAGATGAGCTGTTAAATAATCAGTCAGTACTTGAGGAAGAAACAGCCGGCTGGTCAGAAAATACGGAGACCAGGGTTACAGTGATTGCTGCTGATGGTCTGGTGCTTTCTGATTCTCATCATAATATTCAGGATATGGATAACCACAAAGACCGTCCGGAGGTTGTAGAAGCTGTTAATAATCAAAGGTCTGGAAGTTCCATTCGTTTTAGTGATACCATTGGGGAAGAAATGCTTTATTTTGCAATCCCTATCTTTGAAAATGGTGAATTAGAGGGAATAATAAGAACTGCACGCCCCTTAAGTTTTATTCGCAGTGTTTTAATAGAAGACATAAAAAGTTATTTATTTTTCTTTTTGATTCTAGCATTGATTACTATTGTACTTGGCTGGCGTTTAACCAACAGTATAGTTAAACCTCTGGAGACTGTTACTAAAACTGCAGCTAAGATTTCGGAAGGTGAGCTTTCCGAGCGCATACCGGTAAGAAAGTATAATAGTGAAATTGAAAAATTAGCCCGAATGTTTAATTTTATGGCTGAAGAATTGGAGGAAAAGATAACAGAAGTCTCTCAGGAAAAAAATCGTATTGAAGCTATTTTAGAAAGTATGGTAGATGGAGTGATTGCTGTTGACAGAGAGGGCAAAGTTTCTCTGATTAATCCTGCAGCCCGCCGAATTTTCAATATTGAAGCAGAAAGAATAAAAGGTAAAGAACTGATCAGTTCACTCTTCAGCCACCGGATTGATATGTAGTTAGAGCGAGCTTTTGATAAAAAGGAGAGTATCAGCAGAGAAATTAAATACAAAAATCCAGAGGAGAAAATAATTCAGGCTACATTTATTCCGCTTTTAGATGAAGAAGAAAAAATTAATGGAGGAGTAATTGTTTTAACTGATATTACAGAATTAAGAAAATTAGAAACAGTACGTAATGATTTTGTAGCCAATGTTTCTCATGAATTAAGAACCCCGCTTACTTCGATGGTTGGTTATTTAGATACACTTTTAGAGAGTGATATTGAAGATCCAGAAACCAGAGATAGATTTTTAAAAATAATAAAAGAAGAGACTGATCGACTTTCGATTTTAATTAAAGATTTAATGAATTTATCAAAAATTGAATCACAATCATTTGATTTAAAGTCTGAAAATTTGGAGAAAGTAGTAACTAAAGTAACAAATTTGATGGAGAAAAATGCTAAAGATAAAAATATAGATTTTGAAGTAATAATTGCTGATAATTTGCCTCTGGTTTATATGGTGCAGGAACAGATTAAACAGGTACTGATTAATTTAATAGATAATGCTATTAAATATACTCCGGCCGGAGGGCAGGTTAAGGTTGAAGTTCTGCAGGAAGGAGATAAAGTCTATTTTTCTGTAAAGGATACAGGTATGGGAATTCCAAAGTCCGATCAGGAAAGAATCTTTGAAAGATTTTATAGAGTCGATAAAGCTCGCAGTCGGTCTCTTGGTGGAACAGGGATTGGACTTTCTATTGTGCGTAATATAGTCAAACAGCACGGCAGTGAGATACAGGTTAAAAGCAGAGAAGGTGTAGGAAGTGAGTTTTCTTTTTATTTAAATGTGGCTGAATAAATTATATTGCCGGTATCAGGTACAAAAATGCCTTTTTGTACCTGGTACCGGTTAATTTAAAAAATTATTTAGAAGTGGCTGTTTTTATAAGCTCTGCAAATAAATTATTAAAACAGCTGTAGTTTTTAATTAAATCTTCAGGATGCCACTGGACACCGATTAAAAAAGTCTCAGCTGTGTTTTCCAGAGCTTCAATTACGCCACATTCAGATCTAGCAGCTATATTTAAATTTTCAGCAATATCTTTAATGGTCTGATGATGATGAGAATTCACATTTAAATGATTGGCACCCAGAATTTTATTTAGACGAGAACCTTTTAAAATGTTTACTTTATGATTTACATATTCTAAATTTTTTCTCCTTTTAGAGTCTACAGGTAGATGGCTGAACTCACAGTTCAGTTGCTGTTCTAAATCCTGGTATAAACTTCCTCTCAGAGCAACATTAATTAACTGCATTCCTCTACAAATTCCTAAAATGGGTATTTCAGTTTTATAAGCTTCCATAAATAAAGAAATTTCCCATCTATCTCGATTAGGATTAATATTTTCTAATTCAATTACATTATCTTCACCACCGCTTAAAACCAGTGCATCAATTAAATTAATATAATCTTTAAGCTGTTTATTTCTGTCAAAAGGAGGAATAATGATTGGAGTTCCTCCTGCTCTATAAACTGCATTAATGTAACTGCAGCGAATTTTAGTATGTTTTTTTCTTTTTCGCATTCACAAAAG
>JBKHFK010000254.1:0-2916 GCA_046540295.1 Halanaerobium sp. | reverse complement strand
TCCTTTCAGGAAGAACTTAGAGTACACCAGAGGGAAGGAGAAAAATGTTTTGAATGTGGCAGTGTAATAAAAAAAATTAAAATTAGTGGTCGCTCAACTTATTTTTGTCCTCAATGTCAAAAATAGAGATCGAGAAAGGGGATACCCATGATTATTGGCCTAACAGGTGGTATTGCAACAGGTAAATCAACAGCAGCTGAATATTTAGAGAAAAAGGGAGCCAGGATTATAGATGCAGATCAAATATCTCATAAAATCAGTCAAAAAGGTGAAAAAGGCTGGCAGCTGGTGGTTGATGAATTCGGCACAGAAATCCTGCAGGAAAATGGAGAATTTGATCGAGAAAAACTTGGAGAAATTGTTTTTTCAGATCCAGCAAAAAGAAAAAAACTGGAATCCCTGCTGCATCCTTTAATAATTTATGAAATGAAAGAACAGGCCCATCAGTATTTGGAAAAGGATGAGATTGTTGTTTTTATGGCGCCGCTATTATATGAAGCCGGTCTGGATCGTTTTTGTGATCAGGTCTGGGTAATCGATAGTTCAGAAGAAACTCAGATAAAAAGATTGAAGATGCGAAATAATTTTAGTAGAGAAGAGGCCTTAAAAAGAATAAACTCTCAGATGCCGTTAAAAGAAAAAAAGATCAAAGCTGATATTAGTATTGAAAATAACTCAACGATTGCTGATTTAAAATCTAAGTTGGACTTGTACTGGGAGAGGGTATTGAAGGGAGTAGATGCTAAATTGATTAGAATTGCTTTAATAGCTCATGATGAAAAAAAAGAGGATATGATTAGATTTGCTAAAAAGCATAGAGAGATTTTAGTAAAAATGCGCTTAATTGCCACTGGAACTACGGGCCAGCGTCTAATTGAAGAGACAGGACTTGAGGTGGAAAGAATGGCTTCCGGACCGATTGGCGGAGACCAGATGATTGGAGCTGAAATTGCTAAAGATCGTCTGGATGGAGTTATTTTTTTAAGGGATCCTTTGACAGCACAGCCACATGAACCTGATGTAAGTGCTCTATTAAGGCTGTGTGATGTTCATCAGATACCTCTGGCTACCAATCTGGCAACTGCAGAAATGATTATTCACTCTCTGGCCGAAAAAAACAGGACATAATACAGGGGGAGGATAAAGAGACTTGCGGCAGAAATATTTTCTTAAATTGATAATTCTTTTTGTTATATTCATTTTTTTATTAATTTCAGCAAATAGTAATTTTGATTTCTGGACAATTAGAAGAAATTTAGAACCGGTTCAATATAAAACTGAAATATACAAATATGCGGAAGAATTTTCTATAGATCCAGAACTGCTGGCCGCTGTAATATATGTAGAGAGCAGATTTGATAAATATTCAATTTCTTCCAGAGGAGCAGTTGGTTTAATGCAGTTAATGCCGTCAACAGCAGTCTGGATTTCAGAAGAAATTGGGCACAAAAATTTCAGCTTGGAAGATTTAGATGACCCTGAGTTAAATATTAAGTTCGGTAGCTGGTATTTTTCCCATTTGTATCATAAATTTGATAAAAATTTAATCAAAACCATTGCTGCTTATAATGCAGGGGAAAACAATGTCAAAAAATGGATTAATGACGGCTGGGATGGGGAACTGGAAGAGGAATTACCATTTAAAGAAACCGATAATTTTGTAAGAAGAGTTATTTCGACTAAAGATTATTATAGTAAAACCAGAAACAATCTTCTTACTTTCCTTTCACCAAATTTAACTGAGTAAAATATCACAATTAGAAAACATTGCTTTATTTGAATAAAATTGATATATAGTTGTATACAACTTGATTTTTATAACAAATAATTATATAATTTAAAGTAGGAATAATTTAAGTTTTAAATTATTTAATTTTGGTTTTCTTTTTAAAAAACATATACATCTGATAAGGGGGGTGTAAGTTTAAAAAGAAGAGATTAGAGATTAGCGAGTATATATATTAAAAAAAATTAGGAGGGAATTTCGAGTATGCAAAAAAAAATAGTAGTTTTATTAACTTTAGTTTTAGTTTTTTCAGTTTTTTCAATAGTAGGAGCTCAGGAAGAAGTTAAAAATCCTAATACCTTTACTTTTGTAACAAGTGGTGATCAGGATACATTAGATCCTCATTATGCTTATGATACATCAAGTGGAGAGGTAATTTATCAGGTTTATGAAACATTAATTGAATATGATGGTGAAAGTGTTCAGGACTTTGAACCTTTATTATCTACAGAGGTTCCAAGTGAAGAAAATGGTTTAGTTTCTGAAGATGGTACAGAATATACTTTTCCAATTAGAGAGGATGTAGAATTTAGCAATGGCAATTCTCTAACTCCAGAAGATGTTAAATATTCATTTTTAAGAGGAATGATTTTTGACCGTTCTGGTGGTCCTATCTGGATGCTATATGAACCATTATTTGGTTCTGGATTTTCTGGTTTGGCTGATGTTGCTGAAGAAGTAGCAGATGTAGAAGAAGTATCAGAATTAACAGATGAGCAGGCAGAAGAGGTTTTAGCAGCACTTGATGAAAAGATTACAATTGATGGTAATGAAGTAACATTCCATTTAGAAGACCCATATCCACCATTTTTAAATATTGTGGCTAAAGGTGCTTCCTGGTCATCAATTTTAAATAAAGAATGGTCAATTGAACAGGGTGCCTGGGATGGTACTGCTGAAGATATTGTAGATAGTCATGATCCTGGAAAAGAATCAGATCCATTATTTGATAAAATGATGGGCACTGGTCCTTTTATTTTAGAAGAGTGGGAAAATGGAGATAGTGTTGTATTTAACCGTAACGATGATTATTGGCAGGGACCTGCTAACTTTAAAACTGCTGTCATTAGAAGTATTGATGAGTGGAGTACTCGTAAGTTAATGTTATTACGTGGAGATGCTGATATGAT
>JBKHFK010000253.1:0-2933 GCA_046540295.1 Halanaerobium sp. | reverse complement strand
TCCTGATAGCCAATAGTATACTGCAGAAAAAAATCTGAATTTTTTACAGCCTCAAAATTAAAAATGAAAAGAGAAATAATTAAATAAAGTTCCAGTCCGGCCCCTGTGACAGCCACTGTGTTTCGAGCCCGCTGATTAAAAGCAGAAGTAAAATACATGATCACAGCAGTCAGAGCAGGTAAAACAATCAATAAAACAAGTTCTATATTCATCCAGTTCATCAGTCATCCAGCCCCTCGAGTTGATCTCTATCAATTGTACCACTAAATTTATTTAATTCTATAATCAGAGTTAAAAGTAAAGCTGCTGTACTGGCTCCAATAACTATTCCGGTTAAAGTTAAAGCCTGAGGCACCGGATCATTAAATTTCGTTATTTCCTCTCCCAGCTTATGAATAGAAACCTCGCCCCCAATATCAGAAAAAGAAATAACCCAGAAAAAAACAGCTGCCTCCATTAAATTTAAACCAATTACATTTTTGATTAAGTTAGTTTTCATTATTAAAGCATAAAAACCCAGCATAAAGAGGATAATAAAGATTAAATTGTTAAACATTAAAAATCCTCCTCAAAAGTTTTTTGAATCATACTGTAAAAGATAATTGCCAGTCCGGCCCCAACTTTAAAACCAACTCCAATGTTAATATAGGGAATACTGCCGGCAGAAATTAAGGTTCCTGTTTCTGCAGTTAAAAAACCCAGATTATGTAAAAATGCACCTTCCATCACAATACCGGCCAGACCCAGACCCAAAAAGGTCATTGCACCACCTGTCTCCAGAGCAGTTTTAGTCTGAGGACTGTAGCGGCGGTAGTCAAAAGCACTACCATAGACAATACTAAAGATAATCGAAATTGCAGCTAAGATTACTCCCCCCTGAAAACCTCCACCAGGAGTCAGATGGCCGTGAGTAATTACATAAAAGCCAAAAAGAGCAATAAAAGGAGTCATAATTCCCAGGCTTCTTTTAACAATAAAAGAAAGCCCCTTTGAAGAAACAGGCAGCATCTTTCTTGATAAAATGAGCACTATTCCACTAACTGCACCAAAGATAACAGTACTTTCCCCCAGAGAATCAAAGGCCCGGTAATCATAGAGCACAGCAGTAATTAAATTAAGAGAACCTGTATCACTGAGTCCTGATTCAATTATATAATTGGAAAGCCCCTCATTTAAACCCTGATATTCAGGCATCAGAGCAAAATTTTCATAAAGGGCAAAGGTAACTCCAATCAGAACCACTGAGATCAATATTTTTTTCATTAGCTTATTCAAAATTTACACCTCCGGCTGTCTTTTCAGTCGGAATCCCCATGTCTGATCTGACTGATAGCACTCATAAAAATAGCGGTATTTAAACCAGCACCAATCACTGCTTCTGCCAGCGCTACATCAGCAGCTTTATGCAGCAGATATAATGCTGTTAGAATTAAAGAAAAAATTGATAAAAAAATTATAGAAATCAGCTCTTCGTCAAAGTGAACCGCCATCAGGGCGGAAAAAACTAAAAAAATAACTAAAAGTACCTCCAGCACAGCCATTAAGCATCTCTCCCCAGATAATCGGAATAGGCATCAATCTCATATTCTTCCGGCAGAGCAATCTCTCTTTTATAAGAAGCTCTTGCAATCGCGTGAGTTGCCATCGGATTAGAGAAAAGAAAAAACATTCCAATCAGTACAATTTTTGCACTTAAGAAAAATTCCCAGACATAAATTGCAGTCCCCATAGTTACCAGAACCGCAGAAATAGTCAGCACCACAGCTGCAGCGTGCATCCTGGTATAAACATCCGGAAACCTGAGCTGGCCCAGAACTGTTACCACAGCAAAAGCGGCTCCACTTATCATTAATAAATATGAAAATATCAATCTAATTGGCATTATCTGTACAGCTCCCCGTGTTCAAAGTATTTAGCATAAATTAACATATCAATAAAAAGCAACACTGCATAGGCAAGTACAATATCCACCAGAAGGGCAATATCATATTCCAGAGCAATCATCAGCATTACCATTGACATAAAGATACCAATTGTATCAGCACCAATCAGTCTGTCTGTAATAGTCGGTCCTACTACAACTCTGTAGGAAACAATGATTGAAAGTACAGTAAAAAAAATAGCAAGTCCAATTATCATTTAAAAATCACTCCTACCCAGCGCTCAAAACGAGCAATTATTTTCTTTTTCAGTTCGGCCTCTTCCACTGTTTCCACATCAATCCAGTGGATGTAGTAGGCCTTTTCGCTTCTATCATAATCGAGAGTTAATGTTCCTGGAGTCAGTGTAATGAGATTGGCCAGCAGACTCAAACCTGTAATATCAGTCAGTTCGGTCTTGACTTTTACAATTCCAGGACTAAAGGAAGGATTTTTTTCAAAAACATGTTTAGAAACTTTTAAAGCAGCCGTTATCGCTTCATAAAAAAATACAGGAATAAATAATAATAAAAGTGCCAGCTTGCGCAGATAGTGATACCAGGGAAGTTTACGGTGAACTTCCCTGAATAACATATCACTAAAAAATAGTGTTACCAGAAGTGAAGCTGCACTGCCTATTATTAAAACATCTACTGTTATTTTTCCTGCAAAGATAAACCAGACAATTAATAAAAAAACAAAGGCAGATAATTTCTGCAGCATTTAAACACCTCCAGCCATTATTTTAATGCACTCTTATAAATATTTAAGACATCTTCAGTATCCAGTTTGACAAAATTGCCAAGTGGACCATTTTCTGTGGCCTTAGCTGCCATTTCCTGCAGGCGGTCAGCAGGAATATCGAGCTCGGCTAAAGTTACAGGCATTCCAATTGATTTAAAGAATTCCTTTGTCTTTTTAATTCCCTGACGAGCAGTCCATTCTAAATCTTTAAAGTCAGGATCTACATCCCAGACCCGCACAGCAAACTGAGCAAAACGCTCTAAATCATGC
>JBKHFK010000252.1:0-2934 GCA_046540295.1 Halanaerobium sp. | reverse complement strand
TTGAAAGAGAAGACGGAGACGACGTGTTCGCACACTTCTCAGCTATTGAAGAAGACGGTTTTAAAAACCTTGATGAAGGTCAGAAAGTAGAATTTGAAATCGTAGAAGGCGATCGCGGCCCACAAGCTGCTAATATCGTTAAGTTATAAAGCAAATAAAAGTTTTATAATAGAATTGAAAGCCCTGATTGCTTTTTTAAGTAGTCAGGGTTTTTCTGATTATAAAAGGATAAATGTAATATTTTTATATAAATGTATTTTTATAGATAAAATTTTAAATACTTTTAGTTAATTTTTACTGGGATAAAACTGGAATAAAAAAATAAGGAAGTTAAATGTAACTTTATAAGAGAAAGGGTTTTGATTGTGGATAAAAGAGAAATAATAAATCTGGCGGTGATTGCCCATGTTGATGCAGGTAAATCAACCCTTGTTGATGCTTTTTTAAATCAGAGTGGTGTTTTTAGAGAAAACGAAGAAGTTGTAGACTGTATAATGGACAGCAATGATCTTGAGCGTGAGCGTGGTATTACAATTTATTCTAAAAACTGTGCGATTGAGCATAACGGAGTTAAAATCAACATTGTTGACACTCCCGGCCATGCTGATTTTTCTTCCGAAGTTGAGCGGGTTATAAAAGCAGTAGATTCTGCAATTTTAATTGTAGATGCTTCTGAAGGACCAATGCCGCAGACAAGATTTGTCTTAAAGAAATCTTTAGAAAAAGGAATTAAACCGATTGTTTTTATTAATAAAATAGATAAAAATAATCAGCGGGCAGAAGAGGTTCATGATGAAATTATTGATCTTTTTATTGAACTTTCCGCAGATGATGAGCAGTTAGAATTTCCTGTGATCTATGGAATTGCAGTTGAAGGTAAGGCTTTTCACGAACTGGACCATGAAAGTGAAAATTTAGATCCACTTTTTGAGACAATAATTGAAAGTGTTGATGCTTATCCTGATTTAGATGACGAGCCGCTGCAGATGCAGATTTATGACCTGGCTTATGATGACTACCTGGGACGAATAGGGATTGGCCGGGTATATAAAGGTACACTTGAGGATGGACAGCAGGTTGAGGTCTACAAACGAGATGGCTCAACTAAAAAAGGTAAAATAACCAAGCTGTCTGTTTATGAGGGTCTAAAACAGAATGCGGTTGAGGAAACTCACAGTGGGGAAATTGTCTCAATTGCCGGGATACCTGATATCTCGATTGGAGAAACAGTCTGTGAGGTAGGAAAGGTTGATCCCCTGCCGATGATTGAGATTGCTGAACCAACTCTGGCCATGTATTTTCTGGTCAATGATTCACCATTTGCTGGTCTGGAGGGTGAATATTTAACTACCCGCCACCTGAAAGCCCGTCTGGAAAGAGAATTAGAAGTTAATGTGGGCTTAAGGGTTGAAAAAGCTGAAAACACTGAAGCTTTTAAGGTTTCTGGCCGTGGTGAACTGCACCTTTCAATCTTATTAGAAAATATGCGTCGTGAGGGTTATGAGGTTTCTGTTTCCAAGCCTGAAGTTTTAATGAAGGAAATTGACGGTAAAAAACATGAACCAATCGAAAAGGTGATGGTTGAGCTGCCGGAAAAATATTCCGGTACAGTAATCAATAAATTAAATCAGCGCAAGGGAATTATGCATTCTATGCTGCCTGAAGGTGATTATGTGCATTTAGAATATCTGGTACCAACCAGAGGCCTAATCGGTTTTAGAAGTGAATTTATCAATGATACCAGTGGTGAAGGTACTCTGATTCGATCTTTTGAAAAATATGAGCCTTTTAAAGGTGAAGTTCCAAAAAGAAAAAATGGAGTATTAGTTTCCAATCAGCAGGGAACTGCCATGGGCTATGCTCTATCTAATCTTGAAGATAGAGGCGAAATGTTTATTGAACCCGGAACCAAGGTTTATGAGGGAATGATCATTGGCCTGCACAGCCGTGAAAATGACCTGACAGTTAATGCCTGTAAAAATAAAAAGCTGACAAATGTGAGGGCTTCCGGTTCTGATGATTCGATTAATCTGGCACCTGCCAAAAAGTTCACCTTAGAGCAGGCTTTAGAGTTTATAGAAGATGATGAACTTGTAGAGATTACACCTGAGGCAATCCGACTGCGTAAAAAAGTTTTAAATGAAAAGATGAGACTCAGAAATAGCAAGTAAAATGTAATTTATAAAAATCCGGCTGATACTACAAATTCAGCTGGATTTTTTTCTGTAAAATATATAGAATTATCAAAAAATTAAAGATAATATATTAAAATCGAGTTAAAATTTAACTATATTTGATTTAAAAGCAGGAAAATTGTCTTTTAAACAGAAAGATATATAGTAAGAGGAAGTATTCTACTTTACTGAAATTTATCAGTAGTTGTTCTTGACAGGGCCTTATTTAGGATGATATACTATTAGCAGTAATGATTATTAATAATTGGAGGTATGTAAAAATGGTTGAAAATGATCAGACAGCTCAAAATTTACGTTCCGCTTATGCTGGAGAAAGTATGGCTTACCAGCGTTACATAGTCTGGGGCGAGAAAGCTAAAGAAGAAGGTTTTGAAAATGTAGCTTTACTTTTTAAAGCGATTGCAAATGCTGAACAGGTTCACGCCGGTAATCACTTTGCAGCTCACGAAAATGAAGAAGGTGGCTTTTTAGTTGCAGGTGGGGGAGAATTTGGTTTAGGAACAACTTCCGAAAATCTTGTTGGTGCTATTGCAGGAGAAGAAGGCGAGATTGAGCAGATGTATCCTGCTTACAGCCTGGTTGCCAAAGATCAGGGAGAATCTGATGCTGTACGCTCATTCCATTATGCTCTAGAAGCTGAGCAGATCCATGCCAAGTTATATAGAGATGCAAAAGAACATGTAGATAATGGTGAAGATATCGAATTAGAATATGTTAGTATCTGTCAGGTTTGTGGTCA
>JBKHFK010000251.1:0-2939 GCA_046540295.1 Halanaerobium sp. | reverse complement strand
ATGGCAAATCCAGCCTGCATAAAAAAGACCAGAAAAGCTGCAATTAATGTCCAGACTGTATCGATGGCAATCGCATTGGCTGCTGCCTGATCTTCCTGGGCCAGAACAAAGCCGCTAAATAAAACCACCAGCATTAATGTTAATCCAACAATTTTTAAAATCCCACTACTCATTACTCTACTACTCATAATAATTTCCTCCTCGTGTTAGGTATGTGTTAATTTAAATTGATTATAGTTTGAGCAGGAAAATAAAGCAAGGGATTTGAAGTTTATATAATCGTATACAGTTATTTTGGTTAAACTTATTTTACATTATTTCTAATTTTATTTACAAAATACTGATGAAAAGCACTACTTTCTGTAAGCTCAGGATGAAAAGTAGTTCCCAGAACATTAGAGTTTTCTACAGCCGCAATCTGATTTTGCTGCTGATAAAGTATTTCAATATTTTTACCAATATCTGTAATTATTGGAGCTCTAATAAATACTAACTCCAGTGGTTCAGCTGATATTTCTGGGATTACAGCTTTTTCGATAAAACTATTCAGTTGACTGCCAAAGGCATTTCTTTTAACTTTGACATCCAGCAGTTTGAGAAGTTGATCATTTTTTGATTCCTCTTCGACCTCCACGGCGAGCAGTATTAAACCTGCACACGTACCCCAGATAAAGTTGCCCTGGTGGTGGAAGTCTTGAATAGCTTCTGTAAAATCATATTTTTTAATCAATTTGCGCATGGTGGTACTTTCTCCACCGGGAATAATCAAGCCGGAACAGTTTTTTAACTGCTCCGTTTTTTTGACAGGGATTCCTTTTGCGTTTTTAATCTGATTTAAATGATTTAAATGTTCGGTTATACCACCCTGTAAGGCAAGTACACCTACAGTGATTTCCATTTTACCAGCCCCGATCAGCCATTTTTTCGGCATCAGTTAGACCATTAACATCGATTCCGGACATTGCCTGGCCCAGATTTTCAGATACTTCTGCAATGATCTGAGGGTCCTGATAGTGAGTTGTTGCTCTTACAATGGCTTCTGCTCTTTTAGCTGGATTACCGGAGCGGAAAATACCGGAGCCGACAAAAACACCATCACAGCCCAGCTGCATCATTAAAGCAGCATCGGCAGGAGTAGCAATGCCGCCGGCAGCAAAATTGACAACCGGTAATTTCCCGTGCTCGGCCACATATTCTACCAGTTCAAATGGTGCCTGCATATCTCTGGCTGCTGTCATCCGCTCTTCACTGCTTAGAGTTGTTAAATTATTGATTTGAGAATTAATTTTTCTCATATGTTGAACAGCTTCTACAACATTTCCAGTTCCAGCTTCTCCTTTGGTTCTAATCATAGCTGCACCTTCTCCTATTCTTCTTAAAGCTTCGCCAAGATTGGTGGCTCCGCAGACAAAAGGGATCTCAAATTTTCTTTTATCAATATGGAAAGCTTCATCAGCGGGTGTTAGGACCTCACTTTCATCTATGTAATCAATGGCAAGTGCTTCTAAAATTTGAGCCTCAACAAAATGACCGATTCTTACTTTGGCCATCACGGGAATGGAAACGGTTTTAACAATTTCTTTAATCATTTGTGGATCAGACATGCGGGCGATTCCACCGTCTTTTCTAATATCAGATGGGACTTTTTCTAAGGCCATTACCGCTACTGCACCAGCTTCTTCGGCGATCTTTGCTTCTTCAGCTGTGGTAACATCCATAATCACTCCACCTTTTAACATCTGAGCCAAATTCTTGTTTAAACGATATTTTTCTGACATAAGTTAATCTCCTCCTGATTGCTTAATTATAATTGTAGTGATACAATATCAATAAGTAAAGATCTTTTGCAGTAAAAACTAATACAATTATAAAAGATAGTAATACAAAAAGTCAAATAAATAATACAATATTTCTTAAATAATTTTGTTATAATACAATTAATCAATTGAGGTGAGAAGAATGTTGGAGATTAATTTAAATGAGAATGAAAATGAGGCTCTTTACCTGCAGCTTTATAAAAAATTAAGGAATAAAATCAAAATTGAGCTCGAAGCTAATACCAAATTACCACCAATTAGGAAACTGGCAGCAGAAGTGGAGGTTAATCCGGCAACAGTTGTCAAAGCCTATGATATGCTGGCTGAAGAAGGCTTAATTTACAAAAAAGTTGGTAGCGGCAGCTTTGTGGCACCAGTTAAAAAAACAGGTTTTTTGGAGGAAAGTGTAGATATGTTAAAACACGGGCAGATTAAACTATCAGAAAGCATTAATTTTGCCAGTGCTGCCCCCAGTACAGATTTATTTCCAGTTGCAGATTTTAAATATGCAATTAATCAGGTTTTAGAGCGAGATCAGGGTGAAGCTTTTAGTTATCAAAAAAGTCAGGGTTTTTTGCCTTTACGCAAATCAATTAGAAAATACTTTTCCAGTCAGGGAATTAATTCTTCTTTAGATCAAATCCAGGTTGTATCAGGTGCTCAGCAGGCAATAGATATTATCAGTAAAATACTTTTAGATTATCGAGATCAAATTATAGTTGAAGATCCTACTTATTTTGGGGCATTACAGGCCTTTAATTCTCGCAAAGCAGATATAAAAAGTATTAAAATGGAGCAAGACGGAGCTGACCTGGAAGAAATGGAGTCCTATCTGCAGCAGAATAAAATAAAGTTTTTCTTTACCATGCAGAATTTCCAGAATCCAACTGGTGTTAACTGGAGTCAACAAAAACAGCTGCAGCTGCTTGAGCTGGCAGAGGAATATGATTTTTATATTATTGAAGATGATATTTTATCTGATCTTTATTATGATCAGAGCAAAGTAAGCACTTTAAAAAAATTTGATAAACAGGGAAGAGTAATATATATTAAGAGTTTCTCCAAAGTTTTTATGCCTGGTTTGAGACTTGCTTTTATAGTTTTACCAGAAAGACTTCTGCC
>JBKHFK010000250.1:0-2947 GCA_046540295.1 Halanaerobium sp. | reverse complement strand
AAATTTAGAGAATTTTTTAGAACCGCTTATTTTTTACCCTACATTACAGCCCCGGTAGCTGTAGCTATGATTTTTACAACTCTTTTTGGTTCACCTTTTGGAATTTTAAATGCAACCCTGGCAGCTTTATTGAATATGCCGCTGATTGGGAATTTACTGGAATTATTAAATATATCATACCCTATTCGCTGGCTGGGCAGTCCCAGTTTTATTAGACCCTCGGTAGCAGCACTTTTAACCTGGCGTTTTACCGGCTGGAATATTATTATTTATTATGCAGGTCTACAAAAAATTTCTAGTGGAATTTATGAAGCGGCTGCAATTGATGGAGCAAACACAAGGCAGACTTTCTTTAAGATAACTCTTCCTTTATTAAGACCAATTATGTTCTTTGCCATGCTGATGTCGATTATTGGAAATATGCAGATTTTTGATGAGCCAATTATCTTATTAGGAGCAATGGGTGGTACCAATAGAGCCGGTCTAACCACAGCAATGTATTTATATCAGACAGCTTTTGGATGGACAGAATTTGGCACCGGTAGTGCAATTGCCTATGTTCTGTGTTTCTTTATTGTCGTGGCTTCAATAATCTTTAACAAATATTTCCGCAGGGAAATTTAGGGAGGAAAGAGAATGAGAAGAAAAAATTATGCAGGACAGAGTACAGGTGAATTTACAAAAAAATTAAAGCAAATATTATTATATGCAGTTTTACTGGTAGGGGTGCTGGCAACATTATTTCCATTTTTCTATATGATTGTGCTGGCGACCAGAGGTAGATCAGAGATTTTTTCCTATCCACCACCACTCTGGTTTGGTGACAGCTTTGGAGAAAATTATAATTCACTGATGAATAATCTGCCTTTTTATAGAAATATTTTAAATAGTTTAATCGTTTCTACTTCTGCTACAGTTTTAACCCTCTTTTTCTGTTCACTGGGGGGTTATGGTTTTGCAAAATATGAATTTAAAGGTAAAGATAAATTGTTCTTTTTAATGCTTTCTACAATGATGATTCCGATGCTTTTAGGAGTAATACCCTGGTATATTATGATGACTGAGTTTGGCTGGTTAAATACTTTTAAACCTCTGATTATTCCGGGAGCAGCAAATGCTTTTGGTATCTTTTTAATGACCCAGTTTATGAAAGATATTCCGAGTGAGCTAATGGAGGCAGCCCGGATTGATGGAGCAGGAGAATTTGAAATGTTTTATAAAATTGTACTTCCTTTAAGTCTGCCCGGTCTTGGAACTCTTGCTATTTTAACTTTTCTTGGTTCCTGGAATAACTACATGCAGGCCCTGCTTGTCTTAGAGAGTGAAGCCAGATATACAATTCCGGTGGCACTTTCAATGTTGAGAGGTAAGGTTGATCAGAACTGGGGAGCTCAGATGGTAGGTACTGCAATGGGGATTGCTCCGATTATTGGTGTCTTTATGCTGGCCTCAAAACAGTTTATTGCTGGAATTACTGAAGGTTCAATTAAAGGCTAAATAGATTCTTAAAACAGTTAATAATTAATAAAGGTAGGTCATTGATATGAAAAAAATTAATAAATGGGAGTTCATCGGCGAGAACGGTGAATTTAAAGTAGGCAGTGTTGATCAGAGCACATATTTATATTTTCCTCTGGCCAATGAAGCAGAAATGATGTCAGCAATTACCCCTCGTCTGCACGGAGATATTAAGACGGGACAGAACACCTTTGCTACAAGACCGGTATCTTTAGAAGATCTGCACAATACAAAATCAGCCAGAAACTTCTGGTTAAAAGTAAATGATCAGGAAATCTGGTCAGTATCCGGTAATTCTGCGGCTCAATTTGCAAAACAGTTCAGCGGTAAAGAAGATGATGTCAAACTTGAGGCAGGACTGCTCTGGCATAAAATTACCAGAACAAATGAAGAGCTTAATCTTCAGGCAGAAATCACAAATTTTGTTCCTACAAACTCTGATACAGTAGAATTAATGCAGGTTAAAATTAAAAATACGGGTAAAAAAGAATTAAAAATAGAGCCGACAGCTGCAGTGCCAATTTACGGCCGCTCAGCTGATAATCTGAGAGATCACCGTCATGTAACTTCACTTTTACACAGAACTAAAACTCTAAAAAATGGAGTTGTGGTTAAGCCCACCCTTTCTTTTGACGAAAGAGGACACAAGCAGAATCAGGTAAGTTATGCAGTGCTGGGAGCAGAAGCAGATGGCAGCAGACCGGTTGGGTTTTTCCCGGTGCTCGAAGATTATATCGGTGACGGCGGTAATTTAGAATGGCCAAAAGCTGTTGTTTTAAGTTCAGATGATTACTTAAAAGCAGGAGCCGAGATTGATGGTTATGAAACAGTTGGTGCCTTAAAGTTTGAACAAATAAGTCTTAAAGCAGGAGCAGAAGCTTCTTATGTGATTGCAATTTCGATTGCAGAAGAGGAAGTTGATTTTAATAAACTGGCCGCTAAATACTGCAGTCAGGATCAGTTTGAAAAATATCTGGCAGAAAATAAAAATTTCTGGCAGCAGAAACTGGATGTAGTTGAAATCGAAGCTGCTGATCAGGAATTTAATCAGTGGATGAAGTGGGTAACCCTGCAGCCAATTTTACGCCGAATTTACGGCTGCTCATTTCTGCCAAGTCATGATTATGGACGCGGAGGCCGCGGCTGGAGAGATCTCTGGCAGGACTGTCTGGCCTTACTTTTAATGGAGCCGGAACCGGTTAAAGATATGCTTTATAATAATTTTTCTGGGGTTCGGATTGACGGCAGTAATGCGACTATTATAGGTTCTGAGCCGGGTGAATTTAAGGCAGATCGGAATAATATCAAAAGAGTCTGGATGGATCACGGAGCCTGGCCTTTTCTAACAACCAAATTATATATTGATCAGACTGGAGATTTAGACTTTTTACTTAAAGAACAGAGCTATTTTGACAATGGCAGTGAACTT
>JBKHFK010000249.1:0-2971 GCA_046540295.1 Halanaerobium sp. | reverse complement strand
TCAGGCTTCAGTGATTTAAATTCCCCTTCCAAAGCGGTCATCTTAAAAGAACTGCTGAAAGTTACAATTGGATTAAGCCTGACCGGAGGGCCCTTGAGTTTTATCCGATCACTGCCAGCTAATTCAATCTTTTTAATTTTTCCAGTCTCTCCATAAAAATAAAGTAAGGGACAGTGGACCCGTTCTGCCCAGGCTGTTTCGCTGTGGACTGCCTCTGGAACCTGATAATAAACCAAATCAAGCTTAAAATTCTTTTTTAATTCCCTCAACCTGGAAATTACCCCCGGACTAAAAGACATAAATTTTCCTTCAGCCTCACCGGTATCCAGCCAGATTTTAGAATTCAAATTATCGTATTTAAAAGAGTTGATTTTTTCAAGTGGAGATGTCTTACCCCACCAGAAAGAAGGTGACATTACTGCCAGCTTAGAAAATAAATCTGTTCTTCTCAAACCAATGTTAAAAGTAACAAGTCCTCCCATGGAAGAACCCATCAGGGCAGTATTTTCAGCTCCCATTTTAATCCTATAATTTTCAGCTAGATAGGGCATTAACTCGCGGACTAAAAACTTTTCATAATCAAAACCACGAGCTCTGACCTTTTTTCCTTTATAGATACCATCCTGGTGGGCATACTCACTCAATCTCTCTTCCTGCATATTGTCAGCAGCCACAATTATTATTTCCTCTATCAGATTTTCTCTGATCAAAAGTTCTGCAGTCTGATGCAGATTCCAGGATTCGCCGGAATAGGATTCTGCTGCCTGAAAAACATTCTGACCATCATGGACATATAAAACAGGGTAGTATTTATTTTTCTCAGTTGAATACGAAGGAGGTAAATAAATTCTTATTTTCCGCTTATTATTTAAGACCTCAGAATAAAAATTTTCTATAATTTCTATCTCTATCTTTTCCTTTAACATTAAATTATACCACTTTCTTTAAGTTTAGCCAGAAAGTAAGGGATCTGTTTTCTCCAGCCTGTCCAGTCATGATCAACATCATAACCCCAGTAATCAAACCAGGCAGGAATCCCCTTTTCTGCCAGAATAGTATCTAAGAGTCTGGTATCCCGCAGTGTATCTTCTTCCCATCTGCCCTGGCCGGCACAGATAATTAACTTATTTTTCCGATAGTAGTTGAGGTACCAGTCATCATTCAGTTCTTTTAGATAGTCAACTGGAGAATTCAAATAGACCTCAGTATCCATATAACCCCCTGTAAAAAATCTGGCATCATAAATACCACTTAAGGCAACAGCAGTATCAAAGGCATCAGGATGCTGAAAGTAAAAATTGACAGCATGATAGGCTCCCATACTGCAGCCGGTAGTGATTAAGCCTCCCTGCCAGTCAGAATGATATTTTATAAAAGGCAGCAGTTCATCTACTATATAATGATCATAATTGTTGTGGATTACTGCCTTATCATGGGAGTGGAGATCATAATTAAGCCAGGAATCAGCATCAACACTGCTGGCGGCATAAACTGTTATCTCACCATTTTCAATAAAAGGCCAGATGGCATCAATCATCCCAAAATCTTCGTATTCATGAAAACTACCACCTGATGAGGGAAAAACAAGCATCGGCTTTCCTGAATGGCCATAAATTTTAAAGGGCATCTCTCGATTTAAATTGGAACTGTAAAAACTTCTGTATTCTATATTCATCCTAACTGCTCCTCCTAGGTCTTTTCGACTGCATACTGAACTGCCTGTTTGCCAGTTTCAAGTTCTTCTGTTCTTAAAATAATACCGTAATCACCAATGGCAGGGGCTAAAATGGGAGAAATAGCTTCCTGTAAAACTATATAGTCACCATATTTATTTATAATATCCTGCAGTGAATGTTTGTAATTAATAAAATTTTTGCGTCCGATGTAAAAACAGTTGTATTTTCTGCTAATATTTTCATTAAAACTCCCGTGAGCAACCAGTTCGGCATAGGCTTTATAAATATTAATATCATTAGCATAATTAAACATATCAAGGGTCAGTCCTCCTGGAGGTCGAATATTTACTTCCAGTGCCACAATTCGACCATCACTCAGCTTAAAATATTCAAAGTGAAAAAATCTTTCTTTGATTTCAAAGGCTGCTACTGTTTTCAGACCGGCTTCAACTATATCCTCCGGCAGTTCTCTTGGGATATAATAATACATATCCAGACCCTCATTTACAGTTTCCATGATTCCACCTTTATAAACCATTGAGGAAGAAAAAACGAGATTACCTTCCGCATCTGTCAGACCATCAAAGGTATGGATCTTACCTTCAAT
Organism: Halanaerobium sp.; assembly: GCA_046540295.1. Taxonomy (GTDB): domain Bacteria; phylum Bacillota; class Halanaerobiia; order Halanaerobiales; family Halanaerobiaceae; genus Halanaerobium. The sequence continues at coordinate 688 of JBKHFK010000249.1, read as the reverse complement.
ATATTCTTCCATTATATAATCTAAGTCCATTTTGTTTTCAAAAAACTCCAGCAGCTGCTCATGATTATTGAGCTTAAAGGTTTCCACTGCACCGACCCCATTGTCTGGTTTAACAACAACCGGATAAGAAACTTCTGCAATAAATTCTTCTGCTTCTGCCAGACTGTCAACTACTCTACCCCGGGCGGTATTTAAACCGACCTGATTAAAGACCTCTTTCATCTTCGACTTATATTTCATCGGATCAATATCGTCAATTTTTAATCCCTGAATATTAAAATCTTTTCTCAATCTGGCATCTGTTTCCAGCCAGTATTCATTATTTGATTCAAGGCGGTCAATCTTTCCATATTTATGGGTAAAATAACCGCAGGCTTTAAGCAGCTGAGAATAATCCTCCATCTCATCCACTCTGTAATATTCTGTCAGTGAATCCTTAAGTTCAGTTCTCAATTCCTCGTAAGCTGTGTCTCCAATTCCAAGTACATTAACACCTGCTTTTTTAAGTTCAACACAAAAATTGTAAAAATTGCCGGGAAAATAAGGTGATAAAAATACAAAATTCATAAAATCATTCCTTTCTGCTCTTCTACTCTACTACTTATTTATTCAAAATCATAATTATTATTAATAAGTTATCTAATTCTATCATCAAAGCAGATATTTGTAAACTTTCTTAATATTCGTT
>JBKHFK010000248.1:0-2974 GCA_046540295.1 Halanaerobium sp. | reverse complement strand
TCACTCTCCTAATAATTTTCGTTTTATTTTCTAATTTCAGTATAGAGCCTTTTTTAAGTTTCGTCAACAGATCGCAATTTTGAACTTTAAAGCCCATTAAGACTGTTGTGACAGTGTTTTTGCATAATTTTAGATCAAAACACTCAATTTTAAATACCTGTATACAGATATAATAAACAGCAAATCTGATTCTTGACAATTTTCTAACATTAAGGTATAATATAAAAAATAAATAAGATAAAAGTTTTGAGAGGGAGGAAAATAATTTTTTATGATTACAGAGAATCGGAAGTGCTGAGAACCGAGATCTAAAAAATTATTTTTGTAGCCCTTGAACTGCAGCTTTGAACAGAGTAGGAGCTGCCGGATTCCTGATTGGAAGTGCATCCGTTATCTAATGCAGAGGTATTGATTGAACTGATTTAAACTGGGTCAGTACTTTAAGCGGCTGTTGAGACAGCAAGTAGGGTGGTACCGCGTGAGAGAACTCTCGTCCCGATTAATAGTTTAGCTATTAGTTGAGATGAGGGTTTTTTTCTTTTTATACCTTAAATTTTAGAGATGATTATCTTGTTCAATTTATTATTTTTTATTTTAAAAGAGGAGTGAGCAGTATGAGCAGTAAGGAAAATAATAAGATTACAGGTGCAGAAATTTTTGTTAAGTCCCTGGAAGCTGAAGGTGTAGATTCTGTTTTTGGTTATATTGGGGCCAAGGTTATTGACATTTATGATAAACTTTATGATTCAAAGATCAGACATATTATGCCCCATCATGAGCAGGGAGGAGTCCATGCAGCAGACGGTTATGCCCGTTCCAGCGGCAGAACAGGTGTCTGTATTGCAACTTCTGGTCCCGGAGCTGCCAATATGGTTACTGCCCTGGCAACTGCCAACATGGATTCAGTACCCTTAGTAGCATTTACCGGTCAGGTACCAAATACAATGATTGGTACTGATGGCTTTCAGGAGGCTGATATTAAAGGGATTACCATGCCGATTACTAAAAACAATTATATTGTCAATGATGTAGAGGATCTGGCCCGGATAATTAAGGAAGCCTTTCATCTGGCGTCTACAGGTCGGCCGGGTCCGGTGCTGGTTGATATCCCATCAAATATTTTAAAAGATAAGGCAGAATTTTATTATCCGGAGCAGGTAGATCTGCCCGGCTACAGTCCAACCTACAGGGCCAATAAGCTGCAGTTAAAGCGGGCTGCCGAACTGATTAATCAGTCAGTTAAGCCTGTTATTTATGCTGGAGGAGGTACCATAATTTCTGGAGCAGATCAGGAAATAAAAGAACTGGCTGAGAGAGCTGAAATACCGGTAACTACAACCTTAAACGGGATTGGTATCTTTGATGAAAATAATTATCTTTCTCTGGGAATGCTCGGCATGCATGGTACTACAGAGGCCAATCTGGCAATTTCTAATTCTGATCTGATAATTGCCCTGGGTGCCCGCTTTGATGACAGAGTGACCGGCAGACTGGAGGATTTTGCTGTTAATGCAGATGTAATTCATATTGACATTGATCCGGCAGAAATTGCAAAAATTGTTAAAACTAAAGTTCCAATCACAGCTGATGTGAAGCTGGCTTTAGAGGAACTGCTCCCTAAAATTAAAGAGGTAAAAAGACCTGGCTGGCTTAAAGAAATTGAGGAGTGGAAAAAAATTGATCAGCAGGCTGATCCAGAAAAGGCAGAAAAATTACTGCCTTCAGAGATTATTGAAACTTTATATCAGCTGACTGCAGGAAATGCTATTATCACAGCCGGTGTAGGTCAGCATCAGATGTGGGCAGCTCAGTATTATAAATATTCTAAACCAAGAACCTTTATCAGTTCCGGTGGACTGGGAACAATGGGCTATGGTTTTCCGGCTGCAATTGGGGCCAAACTGGCCAATCCGGAGCGTGAGGTCTTTGCTCTGGTTGGAGACGGCAGCTTTCAGATGAATATTCAGGAGCTGGCAACTGCAGCCAAAAATAAAGCAGCAGTTAAAATAATAATTTTTAATAATCAGTATCTGGGCATGGTTCGTCAGTGGCAGGAATTATTCTATGATAAAAGATATTCTGCTACCTGTCTGCGGCGGCGGAGTGACTGCCCGGCTCACTGTTCAGAACCCAATGCAGACTGCCCGGAGATTATTCCCGATTTTATTCAGGTGGCTAAGGGTTATGGAATCAAAGGGGAGACAGTAACTGAACGAGCTCAGATTAAAGAAGCTTTAAGCAGGGCAGTTGACTCTGAGGAAAGTTATATTCTCAATTTTATGATTGAAGAAGAAGAAAATGTGTTTCCAATGGTTTCAGCTGGTGGCAGTCTGAAAGAAATGATATTAAGAAAAGATAACAAAAAATAAAATTTATTAGGAGGATTAGATAAATGCCAGATATGTTAGTAAAACTTTATGAGCAGGAGGCTTTAAAAACTCCTTTAAAATCTTTAAAAGATGAGGAAGTTGTGATCAGGAGAGCCATTCCGCCAGAAAAAAATTATATACTCAGCTGGATAGGAGATAATTTTTCTGAAGAATGGGTCTCAGAAGCAGATGTTGCCATGTCTGCCAGCCCAGCGAAAATTTTTATTGCTGTCAAAAAACAAAAACTTTTAGGTTTTGCCTGTTATGATACAACTGCCAGGGGCTTTTTTGGACCTACCGGAGTGGGCGAAAACGCCCGTAAAAAGGGAATCGGAACTGCACTTTTATTACGGTCATTAAAAGCTTTAAGAGCAGATGGTTATGCCTATGCTGTAATTGGAGGAGCCGGTCCGGTAGAATATTATAAAAAGATCTGTGCTGCCCGAATTATCGAAGATAGTGAACAAAGTATCTACCGGGGTATGCTGAAATAATTTATTTAATTTTTCTCAATCACTTCTTCACAAAAAATTCAAATTTTAATGATTGATAATTGTTCTTAAATGGTTTAAAATATAATTAGATTAAAGAAGGGTGAGCTTTCT
>JBKHFK010000247.1:0-2980 GCA_046540295.1 Halanaerobium sp. | reverse complement strand
GCACTCATTCCATCCCAGCGGAAAAAACTTAAATAAAGTGAAAATAAAATTGGAAAGGCTCCAAAAATAAAAAATAATATAAAAAAAGGCGAAATAAAGACATAGGGTGCGTGTTTTTTCTTTAGTCTCATTTGAATGCTCCTTAATAATTTATTAATAGAAAGGGGCCTGCATGCAAGCCCCTCATTTTTGATAATTATACTGCTTATCTGCTAATTCTTCTCTCAATTAACATCTCTGTTTCATTAAGTGCCTGCTGAGGATCCTGAGTACCTTCCAGTACTTCACCCAGCGCATTACCCATCATATCCATTACAAAAGAATCATGCTGATTGGTATTGATAGCTGGAATGTTTAAGATGGTTTCTTTCCAGACCAATCTTGCCTTCTGTCCACCATAAAAATCAATTTCTTCTTCAAAAGCTTCATGATCATAAAGCTCTTCGATAGTTGGGAACATATCAGCTATTCTAAAGTTACTCCACTGAACAGCTCTGTCAGTAGCCATAAATTCAATGAACTTCCAGGCTGCTTCTTTATTTTCAGATGATTTTGGAATACCTGCAAAAGAACCACCCCATGGTCCGTCATATCCTTCTGGGAAGGAAGTAACTCTCCATTTTCCTTCTGTCTCAGGTGCAATCCACTCTCTTAGATGACCACCCAACCAGGCACCAGAAGGCTGCATTAAAACCTGACCTTCATTTAAAACTGTAAACCACTCATTTGTCCACTCAGAAATCTCTGCATCAAGACCCATCTCTCTAACTTCTTTTGCTGTTTCAAAAGCATTTAAAAAGCGGTCAGAATTTATAACCAGTTCTCCGTCTTCATCAAAGTATCTATCAGTAGAACTGCCATTAATCATCATTGTATAAATATTAGCAACATCACCAATTAACCATCTATCTTCACCTGATTCCTGGAACTTTTTGCCAACTTCAATCCAGTCTTCAAAAGTTTTAATATCTTCAATATCTACTCCCAGTTCTTCCAGACGATCATGTCTGTAAAAAATTGTACCTGGAGCTACATCAGTCGGCATAGCTACTAATTGACCATCCTGAGTAGTTGCCTGAGCAAATGGATACTCAACCAGCTTATCTTTGTGCTGATCTCCATTATAGGGTTCCTGACTTAAGTCCTCAAATCCACCTCTGGCTGCTAAAGTAGAAATATACTGATCTTCCAGGTAAGCTACATCAGGGACTTCACCATCTGCAGCTAATCTGGTCAGTAAATTATCATGATGATCTTCAATTGCTGCTAATTGAAGCTCAACATTAATATTTGGATATTCTTCATTGAATAATTCTACTGCTGCCTCAAAAGACTCATCGGCCCAGGTACCAACGGTTATTGTTACTTCTTCGTCTTCATCCTGTGCCAGCACCGAAGCTGAAGCACTAAAAATTAATAAAGCTAAAACTGCCATTACCAATAAAATTGAAACACTTTTTCTTTTTAACATTTTCTTCCTCCTAATAATTATGTTTTATAATACTTTTAATATAACGTTGCTCTTTTGAGCCTTATATTACTTATAAAAAAACTTAAACACCGGGAGCGGTCCCACTAAATAGGAGTGATTTAGTTTCTTTATCACTGATTATTCTGTCCGGCATAAGAGCCCTGATAAAATTATAAATCAGCTATTGATAAAAATTTACTAAAAGCTTTTCGGGAGTGCTCCCAAATTTATTAAAAAATATAATTTTACTTTTTATAAGTAAAATTATATACAAACCCTTTATTTTAACTCTCTGGTAGAAGCCCTTTCTATTAATTCCATCTTAAAAATAATATCTTCAGAATGTGAATCTTCTGCCTGACCCTCTAATTTTTTGATCAGTTTTTCCATACCCTGATAGCCCATCTCAAAAGCGGGCTGAGCCATAGTTGTAATTGGTGGATCCATTAGAGCTGCCATTTCTATACCATCAATTCCTATTATCGAAATATCCTGTGGAATTTGAAGTCCCATATTTTTAATGGCCTTAAGACCACCAATTGCCATCATATCTGAAGAATAAAAAATAGCCGTTACCTCTGGATGTTTTTCCATTAGTTTTTCAGTTGCCTTATAAGCTTCTTCCCTGGCAAAATAGCCGGGATAAATTATCTGTTCTTCTATTCCAGCTTCTTTCAGAGCTTTTTTGTAGCCTTTGATGCGATCTCGAGAAGCATCGGAAGATGCAACATCTTCCCCCTTAATATGGGCAATTTTTTTATGCCCCAGATCTATTAGATATTTTGTGGCCTGATAGCCTGCATCTAAATTATCAGAATTAAGCCTTGGAATTTTATCATTCTCAATTTTTCTATCAACTACTACAATCTGCAAATTATGGCTCGCCAGATTGTTTAAATAATTATCCAGTCTTGCTTCACTACCACCACTAATCATTAAAATTCCATCGACTCTTCCCTCTTCAAACATCTGGATACATTTTAGCTCTTCCTCAACTACCCAGTGACTGTTAGCCAGCATCATATTATAGTTGGCCTCCATGGCTTTTCTTTCGGCTCCCTTGACAAACATTGCAAAAAAGGGATCCGTTATATCCGAAATAACAAGGCCAATTGTATTGGTTTTTTTACTGGCCAGACCCTTGGCGGAACTATTTGGTTTGTAATTTAAATCTTTAATAACTTTCGCTACTTTTTCACGGGTTGAATCTTTAACTCCAGCTTTGTTATTAATCACTCTGGAAACAGTGCTCTTTGAAACTCCTGCCTCATCAGCGATTTTATAAATATCAATATTTTTATTTTTCATTATTTGCCTCTCTTTTTAACTAAAAGGATTTAGTTTATTCCCGGGAGCGGTCCCAGAACTTGATATAAGTATAGTATATCTTTTTTTCTTTGTCAAGCTAATTTTCAAACAATTTATTACAATTTTTAATGCTTCATTGTAAAATCAAATGCAACAGACAAAAAAATTAGAACCATAGCTAAAAACCTAGTATGATATAAG
>JBKHFK010000246.1:0-3006 GCA_046540295.1 Halanaerobium sp. | reverse complement strand
TGGTCGTGTTGAAATAAAAATTAAGGGTGAACACGAAAAAATAAAAGAGATGCTGAAGAAAATTAAAGAAGGTCCGTCTTTTGCAAGAGTTGATGATATCCAAATCATTGATGAAGAATTAGAAAACTTTGATAGATTTGAAATAAGGTTTTAATTGATCGGCATTATTTAAAAATATAAAAATAGGGGTGATCTAAGGTGGCTAAAGCTCTATTAGTTGTGGATGTTCAGAATGATTTTTATGAAGGTGGTGCCCTTGCAGTACCAAAAGCATCGCAGATTAATGATAAGGTAAATGAATTATTGAAATCTGATCAATATAAATTGACTGCTGCCTCACAGGACTGGCATCCAGAATCCCACTTGAGTTTTGCTTCAGCTCATAATAAACAGCCATTTAGTGAATATAGTGCTCAAGAAGGATTGGGCCCGGTACTCTGGCCTGATCACTGTGTGCAGAATACCAAAGGAGCAGAGTTCAATACCTCTATTGATACTGAACATTTTGATTATATTATTCGCAAAGGAAGAGATAAAGAAGTAGACAGCTATTCTGCTTTTCAGGATAATGACGGCAGCAGCCTCGGGCTTGCAGGCCTGCTTAAGTCTTTAGATATAGACGAAGTTGATATAGTTGGACTGGCCTTTGATTTCTGTGTTAAATATACTGCTCTGGATAGTGCAGAAAATGGTTTTAAAACCAATGTTATTTTAGCTGGTACTAGAGCAGTCAATCCTGATCAGGATGAAAAAACAAAAGAAGATTTAAAAAATGCAGGTGTTAATTTAGTTTAGGAGGAAATTATTTGGATAATTTAGAGATTACAGCAGTCAGTACTTTCGGTATGGAAGCACTGGTTAAAAAGGAAATTAATAAATTAGGATATAAAATAGAAGAGGTAAAAAATGGCCGAATCACGTTTAGGGGAGACCTCAAGGCAGCTGCTGAAGCCAATTTATGGTTAAGAACTGCCGAGAGAGTTTTGATAAAAATGGCTGAGTTTGAAGCCCGGGATTTTGATCAGTTGTATGAGGGGGTCAGAGAGATAAATTGGCCCGAATGGCTGCCGGAAGATGCTGAATTTCCTGTCAGTGGAAAATCTATCGATTCTCAGCTGAGCAGTGTACCAACCTGTCAATCTATCAGCAAAAAAGCAGTAGTTGACAGCATGAAAGAAGAATATGGTGATAAGTGGTTTAAAGAGGATGGTCCACTTTTCCCGATCGAAACAGCTATCTATAAAGATAGAGCAATAATCTCACTTGATACTTCAGGTGCAGGTCTTCATAAACGGGGTTACCGCAGTTTATCTGTCACGGCTCCGATACAGGAGACCATAGCAGCAGGAATGATTTATTTAAGCCGCTGGGATAAAGACAGAATTTTAATAGACCCCTTCTGCGGTTCTGGGACAATATTAATCGAGGCAGCTATGATTGCCAAAAATCAGGCTCCCGGCTTAAAAAGACATTTCATCTCTGAAGACTGGCCCATTTTCGATAATCTGATCTGGGCAAAAGCCAGAGTAGAAGCTAAAAAAGCAAAAAAATTAGATCTTGAGCCCCGCCTGATCATGGGCTATGATAGAGATCCAGAGGCTCAAAGCACGGCAAGATACCATGCTAAAGAAGCAGGAGTCGCTGAGCTTATCCATTTTCAGGAACAGGAATTTGATGATTTTTCCACCAACCGCAAATATGGTTATATTATCACAAACCCCCCCTATGGGAGCCGGATGTCTGATAAAGAAGAGGTAGAAAAATTATACAAAAAGATGGGAGAAAAATTTCTTCCTTTAGAAAGCTGGTCTTATTATATTATAACTTCACACCCGAAATTTGAAGAGTTATTTGGTAAAGAAGCAAGCAAAAGAAGAAAATTATATAATGGCGGCATTGAGACCCAGTATTATCAGTATTATGGTCCCTGGCCTCCAAAAAATTGAGCTGATAAAGATGCTGAAGTTAAGAAGATTTTTTCCATATTTTGCTGGTCTGATTTTTAGTTCAATATTCGGATTTTCATTTTTATTTACCAAGGAGGGTTTGGAGTTGATGACTCCATTCCAACTGCTTGGTTTTCGTTTTGCATTAGCATTTATTTCCTTGAGTATTTTAAGAATAACTGGTATAATAAATATCGATTTCAAAGGAAAAAACATCAATTTATTGATGCTTTTAGCAGTATTCCAGCCCGGAATTTACTTTACATTCGAGACAACCGGAATGATGTATACAACCTCTTCTGAAGCCGGAATTATGATCGCCTTAATTCCAATAGCGGTTACTATTCTTGCAGCAGTTTTTTTAAAAGAAAAAACAACTATTATCCAGACAGGCTTTGTACTGCTTTCGGTTGGAGGAGTTTTTTTTATTATCCTAAACAGAGGTGGCTCGGCGATAGAAGGGAATCTTTTTGGTATTTTATTATTAAGCGTGGCTGTTTTAGCAGCAGCTTTTTATAATATTATTTCCAGAAAGCTATCTCTGCAGTTTAGTCCGATAGAAATTACATATGTTATGATGGGTTTTGGGGCACTGGCATTTAATCTAACGGCCCTTTATCAGAGAAATTTTAATCTGCTTGGATATTTTAATATTTTAGCCAATACCAAGGTTCTGCTTACTGTAATTTACCTGGGTATTTTTTCTTCAGTACTTGCCTTTTTTATGATGAATTATACCCTATCTAAAATAAATGCTGCTCAGGCAGCAGTTTTTGCAAATCTTACAACAGTAGTTTCGATATTGGCCGGAGTATTTATCAGAAACGAATCATTTTATAAATTCCAAATAATAGGCGCTGTACTAATCATAGTTGGTGTCTGGGGGACAAATTACTTTTCCCGTCCTGTTAAAATGAAAGGAGACAGTAGATAGAAAATGAAAAAATATAATACAGCAGTAGTAGGTGCAACTGGTTTAGTAGGTAGAGAAATGCTTAAAATTTTAAGCAGCAGAGATTTCCCTATAAATGAATTAAAAGTTATTGCAAGCAGCCGTTCT
>JBKHFK010000245.1:0-3009 GCA_046540295.1 Halanaerobium sp. | reverse complement strand
AGTTGGTAGATCAGGTATTCCCTTTTTTAAAGACAGATCAACACAATCTGCTTCTTCTGGAATTGGAAAACCCGCATCACAGACCAATAAGTACTGACCGTGCCCCATACTGGCTATAATTCTGCCGATTTCACGATTTAAAATACCCTTACGCTTCATAATTTTTTACCCCTTTCGAAAATTATTGTCAATAATCTCTAATTATGATTTTAAAGATTTTAAGCCTGTAAAATCCTGTCTATTTTTTCTTCAATTTCAGATTCAAGCTTCCAGTCAAAGGCCCTTACATTTTCTCTTACTTCTTCTACACTGGTTGGCCCGGCTATAATGGTTGTAATTCCTTTTTTAGCAGCCAGCCAGTTTAAAACCAGCTGAACCATAGGTTTACCCAGGTCTTTTGCTATTTTGCGAACTTCTGCCGCTTTTTTTAAGTTTTCCTGCAGTTTTTTTCCTCTGAGTTCCGGGTTAGCAGTTCTTACATCACCATTATCCAGTTTTTCTATTTCAAAACTATCAGTTAAAAGTCCCTGACAGAGTGGACTGTAGGGAATTACTCCCAGATTATTTTTTTCAGCATAGGGAAGTATTTCTGCTTCTGTCCTGTAATTTAATGGCAGGTCATGATAGTGATCTGAATTCCGGTCTATCATATTATATAAAACCTGATCACTAACAATTTCTCCGTATTTTTGCGCTTCTTTAATCAAAAACACATTATAATTACTCAGACCGATATTACGAATTTTTCCTTTTTCTTTCAGCTCATTTAAGGCTGCAATAGTCTCTTCTAAAGGTGTATTTGGATCAGGCCAGTGCAGCTGATAAAGATCAAGATAATCGATTCCCAGTCTATTTAAAGTCAAATCAATCTCTTCTAAGATACTTTTTCGAGAAAGATCACGGGTTATCCTCTTTGAATCATCCCAGCGCAGTCCACATTTGCTGGCAATATAGATCTGATCTCTTTTGCCTTTTACTGCCTCACCCAGTACCTTTTCTGCATGGCCAAATCCATAAACCGGGGCCACATCAAAGAAATTAACCCCCAGCTCAATTGCCTCTCTAATTGTTTCTACAGAACTTTTGTCATCAGCTTCTGTCCAGTCATTTCCTACCGGCCAGCAGCCAAATCCAAGAACTGATACTTCTAAATCTGAACTACCTAATTTTCTATAAAGCACTTTAAACCCCTCCAATTTAGCCGCTTTCAAAATTCAGATTCTATTTAGAAATTTAAGCTATAAATCAAACTAATCAATCTCCGATAAACTGTCATAAACATCAACCAGAGAAGAATATGCATCTTTAAATACCGGATATTTTTCAACATTTTCTGGCTCCGGCAGCTCTCTTTCAACAACCGGATTTAATTCTTCCGCCACTTCAACACCAGAGAAAATACCAACTCCAACTCCTCCTGCAATTGCAGCTCCCAGAGAAGTGGCTTCTTCCAGAATTGCCGGTTTTAAAACTTCCTTATTATAGATATCGGCCATTATTTTGCGCCAGGTCTTACCCTTTGCTCCTCCCCCAATAACTCTAATTTTTGAAAAATCTATTTCATTTTCAAAGATCTCACTGATAATTTTAAGATTAAAGGTAACACCTTCCAGCACCGATCTGATTATATCTTTTCTATCATGTCTTAAAGTAAGTCCGACAAAAGCTCCTTTTGCCCTGGGATTCCAGTGAGGACTTCTTTCTCCCATTAAATAGGGCAGGTATAAAAGATTATTTGCACCTGGTTTTGAATCTTCTACAGAGAGATTCATTAATTCGTAAACACTTAAATCCAGATCCTGAGCCGCCTGCTGTTCTAACTGGCAGAGCGTATTTTTTAACCAGTTATAAGAGGCACCGGCTGTCTGCATGGTACCACAGGGCATATACATCTCGGGGTCCATATGAATCCAGTTGAATGTCTGCTGTTCTGGATCTAAAATCGGCTTTTCGGTTGCCAGAGCTATCCAGGAAGAAGAACCAACATAATTATAGGCACTTCCCTCTCTGACAACTGCTGCACCTACTCCGGCTGCTGCACCATCACCGGATCCTAAAACAACTGGAGTTCCGGCCTTTAGTCCTACTTCTTCTGCAGCCTCCGGCCTCACTTTACCGATCACATCAAAGGAAGATCTTACTTCCGGCAGTTTATCCTTATCCAGTCCGACTGCAGAAATAATTTCCGGTGACCAGCGCTTTTTATTAATATCATACAGATTCATACCTGAGGCATCCGAATAATCTGTCACAAATTCTCCGGTCAATTTATTGACTATATAATCTTTAGCATGCACAAACTTATAGGTTTTCTCATAGATTTCAGGCTGATTTTCCATAATCCACATTATCTTTTCCACTGAATAAGCAGGGCTGACCCGATGACCTGTTATCTGATAGACTTTTTCTGCTCCTACTTTTTCTCTTAACTTATCTGCCTGGCGTGTACTTCTCTGATCTGCCCAGATAATTGAGCGGCGCAGCGGATTACCGTTTTTATCCAGGGGAAGACAGCCCATCATCTGGGCACTAAAACTGATCACTGCGATTTCTTCCTTTTTAATTCCACTTTCAGAAATCAATTTTTTGGTTGAACTGCAGACTGCCTGCCACCAGTCTAAAGGATTCTGTTCAGCCCAGTTTACATCTGGATAAAAAGTCTGATACTCAGATAAATGACTGCCAACAAGCTTTCCTTCACTGTTATATAAAGTTGCCTTATTTCCGGTTGTTCCAAAATCATGGGCTAAAATATATTTTCCCATCTCTCAGTCCTCCTACTTGATAACAATTTTAATCAACTGCTGCTTCAAATTCTTTTCTTTTGTAAAATGATTTTTGAGTTCCTGTATTCAGGGTAGAAAGGGCTGCGTATTTATTTGCCAGCTTCATTGCTTTAATTATCTCTCCAGATTCTGCATAAAAAGTGGCAAAGCTGCCGATAAAGGCATCTCCAGCACCGGTTGTGTCTTTAGTTTCTACTTTAAAAGCAGGAATTAATTCTGTCTG
>JBKHFK010000244.1:0-3012 GCA_046540295.1 Halanaerobium sp. | reverse complement strand
TTTTTTAAATCTTCAATTCTCTTCTTAACATTCTCTAATTCATTAGAAAGTGTATTAGCAACATTTTCTAAGCGGGTCACTTCACGACCTCTAGCTTCTTCACTTTCAAAATCATCAGTGTTAGAAACAGGTTCATAATAGGCTCCTGCTCCTCTTCCAGCAGCAAAGCCATAACCCATTCCACGACCTCTAACAGGCCGACATCCACGTCCAAATCCTGGACCTCTTCCGGCTCCGTTTCTCAAACCTCTGCCTGCTCCCTGTGGAGCTGCATCAGCCGCAAATCCAGGCTGATCATTACCTGAACAATAACCTAATCCTCGTCCTGTCATTGGACCTCTACCTTCTGGGCCTCTTCTATCTCCGCGTGGCATAATCAATCACTCCTTTTAATTTTTTTAATATGGGCACTGCTCATCAAGTTCTTAAATAGTAATCCTGCTCAAAAAATAGCTTAATGAACATATGCTCTTTATCTTGTATTTATATTATAACTCTATTTTGAACATATGTCAAGAATAAAGTAAAAAAAGTTTGTACCGGGTACGAAATAGCCTTTTTGTACCCGGTACAAGTGAATTAAATTACAAAGTTTTAATGTTGATTACCGTGTCCCCCGTGTCTGTGGTGGTTATGATCATGATCTCCAGCACCATGTGAACAGGCATTATCAGAAGCATCTAATTGACCAACTAAATAATTCTCAACAGCAGTTCTTGCATTACCTGCTGCTCCACAGACAACTTTAATATTATTATGTTCAAAAATTGATATTGCTTTCTGCCCCATACCGGAAGCAATTATTATATCTGCTCCAGCTTCATTTAATAATTTAGGCAGCAAGCCGGGCTGATGACCCGGATTTTCTATTACTTCTTCACCACTAATTTTACTATCTTCTGTTTTAAAAAGTTTAAACTCTGGTGCATGACCAAAATGAGCTGATACATTTTCGCCCTGAACGGGTACAGCAATTTTATTCATTTTATAATCCTCCTTAAAAACTTAAACTTCCAGTTTTTTACTTAGTTTTCTTTTTACATCCATCATTTTTGTTCTTAATTCTGCAGCATTATCGACAAATAGTTCTCCTTTTTTAAGTGAATCAACTATTACTCTGCTGTACGGAATTTTAGTCAGTAATTCAATTTTTTCCTCTTCCACATAGGCTTCAATTTTTGCTGAAATATTTTCATTTAAATCATATTTATTAATTACTATTCCAGCTGGAATTTTAAAATGATTGACAACTTCCATCACTCTTTTTAAATCTGCAAAACCTGATAATGTAGGTTCTGTAACCAGCACTGCCATATCTGAGCCAGTTAGAGAGGCAATCACCGGACAACCAATACCAGGTGAACCATCAATTAAAATCCAGTCTTTTTTCTTCGCCTTTGCCATCTCTGAAGCCTTATTTTTTACCTCGCTCACCAGTTTACCTGAGGTATCTGCTCCAGGAATCAATTTAGCATGAACCATCTCTCCAAATTTACTTTCTGCCTGATAGAGAGTTCCAGTTTCAATCTGCTCCATTTTAATTGCATCAGTCGGACAGACATAAGCACAGACAGCACAACCTTCACACTTTAAATTTTTAATTTGAAAATCATCAGGTGTAATAGCATTAAACCTACAATTTTCATAACAGAGACCACAGTCAATACAGAGCTCATCGTTTTTAACTGCAAGTTTCATACCTTTAAAAACTTCTTCACTATTATTTTTAGGGTTTAACAACAAATGCAAATTCGGAGCATCTACATCACAATCACCAACAACTAAATTATCAAGTAAGGAAGCCAGATTAGCTGTAAAGGTTGTTTTTCCGGTTCCACCCTTACCACTAATTACAGTAATTTCTTTCATTATTTTAGGGCCTCCTTTCTAATTTCCTGATATAATTGCTGCAGCTTATCTTCCCAGCCATCCAATTCCCCAACAAAGGGGATTCCTTCTGAATAAAGTTCAGCGATTTGCCTGGAAAATGGAATTTTAAGCAGTACTTTAATTTCTTCTGCCTGACAGTAGTCTTCAATTAGATAATCAGAATCTGCTTCTGCCCTGTTGATTACAACGGCAAAGGGCTGACTAATATCATTTAACATTTCAATTACCATCTTTAGATCATGCAGACCAAAAGGTGAAGGCTCGGTAACTACAATTGTAAAATCTGTATCTGTAATTGCTTCAATAGTTGGACAGGTTGTTCCCGGTGGTGAATCAACAATCACCTTTTTATTTCGATCTATTTTTGTTTTTAACTTTTCAATTACCGGTACAGCTTTTTCTTCTTTTGTATTTAATTCTCCCTGCCAGAAATCTAAATCTGGCAGAGAATCATGCCTCAGTTTACCAAGTTCTTTTTCTTTTTCAGTAATCGCATCTTCAGGACAGACAATTTTACAGCCGCCACAGCTGTGGCATACTTCTTCAAAAACCAGCACATTATCCAGCATCATTGCCAGAGCATTATATTCACAAAAGTCAACACATTTTCGGCAGGCTGTGCATTTATCATCATTGACTTCCGGAATCAATCTCATTACTGACTCATTTTCTTTACTTTCAATTTCTGGAGAAATAAAAAGATAATCATTTGGCTCCTCGACATCTGCATCCAGCAGCTGAACATTATCCAGAGCCAGGGCCAGATTAACTGCCAGAGTAGTTTTACCGGTTCCCCCCTTACCGCTTAAAATTGAAAGCGAAATTTCTGGTGCCATATTAGTGATGTCCTCCCGGGCCAGCTTCAGCCTCAGCTAATTTACCTGCCTGATAATCATTATATACTTCTTTAATTAATTTTTGTTGATCTAAATCTAGAACTCCAATTCCGGCTGCTGTCAGAGCTTGATAAGCTTTTGGACCAAAATGATAGGCAGTTACAATATCTGCCCCCTTATCAGCACATAATTGAGCTGCTCCTACTCCAGCTCCACTGCTTTTTTTGGCAGCAGTATTTTCTACAAATTCGATCTGTTCTGTATCTGTATCAATAAATGCAAAATA
>JBKHFK010000243.1:0-3039 GCA_046540295.1 Halanaerobium sp. | reverse complement strand
AATTGGACCTGGAGTAGGTGGTACTAGAGTATGAGTTGCATAAAGTCCTGTTGAGAGGGCAACAGCCATGGTTGCCATTGAAATTTAAGCTTTTTTTGCCAGTGACTTATTTAAAGATGAAAGAATAACAAATCACTATCACAGAATACAGGAATAGAAATTATAGCACCTGTTATTGACATTGCCAGAGCTGATTTAGCCTCTCCAACCCAACAAAGTACAGTATTAGCCATAGTCGATGTTGCATTTGACTTTTCTAATATAGTTCCAATAATTGTACCACAGATAATTACAATACCAATATAGCTTAAGACTCCGCCAAAACCATCAGTTATAGTATTAACCACTTCAATTAAAGGCATCCTTGCAAAAATACCAACACCAAAAGAAGCTAGTAATAGAACGAGGAATGCATGTAAATTAACCTTTGCTGTCATATAAATGATAAAAGCAATCGCTACAATTAAAATAATTAATAACATTGGACCCTGTACCATTTTTATTATCCCCCTTTTTTTATTTAATCAGGACAACTCCAGCATGAATAAGTTCACCCCCTTATGTTTTGTGAATTATTTCTTTATAACCAGGTACTAAATTATTCTTATTGTCCTGATTATTTGCTCACTTAAATTAGCCAGAAGCTCAGGTGTTCTTTCTACGATCTGATCCAATTCAGCCGGCCGATCAATTATAGAAAAATAAGAGTTAATTCCGTGATTTAAAACTTTTTCTACTCCACTGCCTAAGGTACCAGCAACTGCAATTACCGGAATATCTTTTTTATTAGCACTGCGTGAGACTCCAACCGGGGTTTTACCATAAATACTCTGACCATCGAGCATTCCTTCCCCTGTAATCACTAAGTCGACATCTTTTAAGCGATTTTCAAAATTAATAATGTTTAAGACAATATCTACTCCAGCCTTTAATTCGGCATCTAAAAAAGCAACCAGGCCGGCTCCAAGACCTCCGGCCGCTCCTGCCCCTGGTATCTGATTTGTATCTTTATTAAGTTCTTTGATTGCTATCTGATTAAAATGGCGTAAATTTTGATCGAGTATTTCTACCATCTCTGAGTCAGCACCTTTTTGCGGAGCATAAACATAAGCAGCTCCATTTTCACCATAAAGTGGATTATCTACATCACAGGCAACCAGGATTTCAACATCCTTTAATCTATAATCAAGACTATCTAAATTAATTTCTTCTATCTGATCTAAATTACCGCCACCAAAAGCTATTTGCCCTCCATTTTCATCTAAGATTTCCGCGCCCAGGGCCTGGGCCATCCCCACCCCGGCATCATTAGTTGCACTACCGCCAATGCCAATAATTATTTTTTTGACACCATGCTCTAAAGCTGAAGCAATCAGTTCCCCTGTACCATAAGTAGTTGTTTTAAGTGGATTCTTTTTACCCTCCGGTACTAAGGGCAGACCGGATGCTGCTGCCATTTCAATCACAGCAGTTTTGCCATCACCAAGCAGACCGTAAAATGCTTCAACTTTATTTCCCAGTGGTCCAGTTACTTCTTTTTTTATAATTTCTCCGTCTGTTGCATCTACTAAAGACTGAACAGTACCCTCACCACCATCAGCCATCGGAAGTAAGTCAACATCGATCCTGCTATCAGCTTTATGTATTCCTCGTCTTATATTTTCTGCAACTTCCATTGCTGTTAATGATCCTTTAAAAGAATCAGGAGCTACTAAAATTTTCAAAATTATCGCCTCCAGCTAAGTTTTCTAAAAATTAACTATATTAAGTATAACAAATTAATATTTTTATTTCCACCAGTTTTTAAAAATTCCATATTTATTAATAAAAGTAATTATTATTAATTAACTTGATTTTTCACACAGTATTGGGCCACTGTATTGGTCCTATAAGTAGGTACATTAGTGACCACAATTCCCTTTTCCGCAGCTGCTTGAACATCAACCACTTTATAGCCTGTTGCCAGTACACCTATGTATTTTAAATCTGACAGGTTCTACACAATCATTTCTACTCCACATTAGCATATCTGAATGAACAGCTGTCTCACCAGCCAGTAATCTTAAATCAATTGTTCTGACTCTATTGGTTACTGCATCTCCCGGACAGTCATTAACTCTAAAGATATTACCATATTTTCGCATATAAGGTCCAATATACTTTTGTCTAAATTCAATCATAATTTCCGGATTAATCTGCTGCAGTTCTTTTCTAATTTCAAACATCAACCTGTCAACAGCCTGATCCAGAGATTCAATATCCATCTCTGGCTCCACTTTTAAGTCACTTTCTTTTTCAGCAGCAAACTGATCAATAAAATCCAGTTTTAAACCATCTAACTTCCACTCCTGAACAGCATTTTTATAAGACTTAATTAAATAATTTATAACCTGAGGATATCTCGGATCCAGTATCCCTGCTCCTCTAGATTCTGCATAAAATAGCAGCTTATCCTTGAACTGTTTCCAGGCCTGAGAATGAACTCCCACAAAGGGCACACTATGCCAGAGTAAGTATTTAAGACCAAGTTGATGGATTTTTTCTACATGTTTTTTCATATTCGGAATTCTCGATTCTGCAACTTCTTAATCACCACAGTAAGCATAACCACGACTGCTGTCTTCTGTCTGCCAGCCATCATCAACAATTACTGCTTCACAGCCGAACTTCTTTGCTTGTTCAGCTTCTTTTTCAATTTTAAACATTTCAGGTTTAAGTTTAAACATCACTATTATCACGCTTTTTACTATTTTCCTTAATTTCCTTAATTAATTTTATTGCTTTTAGGCCTTCACTGATCGGTACCTGAGTCTCCCTCTTTTTTCTTACAGCCTCAATAAAGTCTTTGTTTTCTAGATAATAGAGATCTTCATCTCCATCAAAAACTTCGCTTTCCACTTCTCCTCCCTGATGATATTTAAATACAGCCTGCTCAATGTTTTTAAATTCAACAGTTAAGTTTTCACAGATTACTGTCAGTCCTTTATTCCAACTGTCGGGCACAGCACAGTTGGAACCAGCAATACTGCCAATTGCCCC
>JBKHFK010000242.1:0-3057 GCA_046540295.1 Halanaerobium sp. | reverse complement strand
GTTGTTGGCTGTTATGTTAATAGGATTGAAGGTTGGGAATTTAACATTAATAACTCAGGTAGAAGCAGTTGAACAAAATAATTATTTATTAGGAAATAATAATGTAAAAAAGCCATCTGAGGCTGGTAAATTAAGTTTACAGGAAATTGAAGGACAGAAAACTCTTGTTGATCAAAGTGGAAAATTAATTCAACTACGAGGAATGAGTACCCATGGTTTACAGTGGTTTGGAGAAATAGTAAATGATAATGCTTTTGCTGCTCTTGCAGATGACTGGGAATCTAATTTGATTCGACTTGCACTTTATGTTGGCGAAGACGGCTATTATCATAATCCTGAACTAAAAGAGCTAGTTTATGAAGGTATTGAATTAGCATTTAAACATGATATGTATGTAATTGTCGACTGGCATGTACATGCACCGGGAGATCCGAGAGCAGAAATTTATGAGGGAGCTTATGATTTTTTCGAAGAACTTGCAGCCCATTATCAGGATCATCCTAAAAGCCATCACTTAATCTGGGAATTAGCAAATGAGCCAAGTCCAAATGATAATGGAGGTCCTGGAATCACAAATGACAAAGAGGGCTGGCTGGCAGTAAAAGAATATGCTGAGCCGATAGTTGAAATGCTTCGCAGTTATGGAGATAATATTATTATAGTTGGGAGTCCTAACTGGAGTCAGCGGCCAGATTTAGCTGCAGATAATCCGATTAAAGCAGATAATATTATGTATACAGTACATTTTTATACCGGAACTCATGAACCAGCAGCTGAAAGTTATGATAAATCCACTCCAAATCAAGAAAGAACAAATGTGATGTCTAATGCTCGTTATGCTTTAGAAAATGGAGTTGGAATTTTCGCAACTGAATGGGGAGTAAGTGAGGCCAGTGGAGATAATGGACCCTATCTAGAAGAAGCAGATCAGTGGCTTAAATTTTTGAATAAAAATAATATTTCCTGGGCCAACTGGTCATTAACTAATAAAAATGAAGTATCAGGTTCTTTTACACCTTTTATAATGAACCAGTCTGAGGCAGCTAAACTTGATCCAGGTCCTGATCAAAAATGGGATTCAGCAGAATTGAGTCTTTCTGGAGAATATGTTAGAACAAGAATAAAAGGTGAAGAATATAATCCTATTGATAGAGATATTTTTAGTAAAGTAATCTGGGATTTTAGCGAAGGAACAACTGAAGGTTTTGTAGTTAATCAGGATAGTCCAATTAAAGATGTGGAAATAGAAAATGAAGAAAATAGTTTAAAAATTAGTGGTTTAGGATCAAGTAATGACCTTAGTGCTGACAATTTTTGGGCTAATTTACGTATATCTGCAGATGAGTGGGGTCAGAGTGTTGATATTTTAGGTGCTGAAGAAATAACAATCGATATTATTTCTACGGAACCTGCACCGATATCTATAGCAGCTGTGCCTCAGGGTCCAGCAGCAGGGTGGGCTAATCCTGAAAGAGCAGTGCAAATAAATGAAAGTGATTTTGTAGAATCTGAAGATAAATATAAAGCTGTTTTAACATTAACCGCTGAGGATTCACCATCTTTAGCAGCTATTGCTAATAGCTCAGAAGATAACACTTTAGAAAATATAGTTTTATTTATTGGAGCAGATGTGGTAGATGAAATTTATCTTGATAAAATAGCAGTTTCAGGAAAAGAAAAAGAGGTTGAAGTTGAACACGCTCCAATTGGAGAGGCTGTTTTTCCTTCTGATTTTAGTGATGAAACCAGACAGGGATGGGAATGGGATGCTGAATCAGCTGTGAATGAAACATTAAGTATTGAAAAAATTGATGGAAACCCAACATTATCCTGGGAGTTTGCTTATCCGGAAGTAAAACCGGACGACGACTGGGCAACAGCTCCTCGTTTAACTCTGTTTAAAGATAATCTTAAAATAGAAGATAATGAAAACTTAGTTTTTGATTTATTCATTAAACCAGAAAGAGGTAGTGAGGGTTCCATGAATATAAATTTAATTTTTCAGCCACCAGATTTTGGATATTGGGCTCAGGCAGAAGACATTTATAAGATTAATTTTGAAGAGCTTAACGGGGAAGATGACCTTCATTACCACGAAGTAAAGATTTCACTTGACAGTTTTGAGAATATAAAAAGTGAGACTGAATTACGGAATATGATTCTTATCTTTGCTGAGGGAGAACCCAGTGACTTTGCCGGAAGAGTTTATATTGACAATATTCGATTTGAATAAAAGTTTATTATAATTATTATCTCTAAGAAAAATTTTAGTTAATAAAACAGGACCCCATAAGTTTTAGGGGTCCTGTTTTATAATTTTTTTACTGATTCTCTTTCAATTAGTTCAGTAGGGATAACAGATTTTGTTGATTTTTTTTCAGGGTTCTGAATTCGATCAAATAGTTTGCGGGCTGCTTCCTGGCCCATTCCTTCTTTGTCAACAGATATTGTTGTTATTTTGGGAGAGGTAAAAGCAGTTAATTCAATATTATCAAAGCCTATAATTGAAATATCAGCAGGAATATCAAGTCCATATTTTTTAAAAGTCTGCAGTAAACCAATGGCTGTAGCATCATTGGCTGCGAAAATAGCAGTTGGCATTTCTTTTTCTTTTAAAAATTTTTTAGCCAGCTCATTTCCCATATTTTGACTAAAATCTTTTCTAATTTTAATAAATTCTTCTCTGATCTCCAGATCATTTTCCAGCAGCTCCATTTGATAAGCTTTGTAGCGTTCTTTAAAACTAGGATGACTGTTAGGACCACCTGCATATCCTATTTTATAATGACCCATCTTTATTAAATAGCGAACAGCTTCCATAGCACCAGTAAAATTATCTGAAACAATAGAATCCATAATTGGAGAGCGAAGATAATTATCAACCAGAACTGTAGGAAATTTTAGTTTTTCAATTGCTCTAATCATATCTTTATTGATATCAGCTCCGGCCAGAACTAAGCCATCAACTTTATTTTGACTAATAATCGCTGGAATTTCTTTACTCTTCAGGGAATCCAGTTTAATTGTGGAAAACAGGAGATTATAATCATAGTTTTC
>JBKHFK010000241.1:0-3061 GCA_046540295.1 Halanaerobium sp. | reverse complement strand
TCATAGACTGAACTTTCTACCCTTAACATAAAATATAACTCCTTTCTACTCAGCTACTCAATTTAGTTTGTTTGGTTTGTGTTAGTTTTATGTTATCTTTTATTAATCTTAATCTATCTTTTTGCTGAAAGCTGTCAAGTAGTCCAGTTGCAATAGAATTTTTAATCCCCTTATACAATTATGCAGTAAGTATAAATATCCTGTTTTTTCTAATAAAAACAATTATTGTACTAAATTAGCTTTTTAAATTGACTTGCCTATTAGACTTATTATATAATTCACAGCAACAGAAAGGTGGGTAAGAAATGAAAATAACTAAACTTCTAAATAAAAATCTAATTAATCTTGATCTCGATACGGATAATAAAGAAATCGCCTTACAGGAAATGGTAGGTTTATTAAAAGCAGAAGCTAAAATCCAGTCAGAAGATGAATTTCTGGCAAAAATAATAGAGCGTGAAAGAGAAGGAAGTACCGGTTTTGGCAGACAGATCGCAGTTCCTCATGGAAAAAGCAAAACAGTTAATGAATTAGCGCTGGCCATAGGCCGATCACAAAAAGGTATTGAATATCACAGCCTGGATGGAAAGAAAATAAAGTTGATATTTATGGTAGCTGATTATCCAGATTATTCTCCAAAATACTTAAAATTAGTCTCGACCCTGGTCAGCTGGTTGAGAGAGGATGACTTTAGAAAAAATTTACTTAAGGCAGAGGGAAAATCAGAATTTATCCAGCTTTTTAAAGAGAAAGAATCAGCGATTGAATAAATATCCATGTATACCGTTATAATAATTGGCAAAACCATTCACTTATCGACTCAAATATACTATAATTAAAATAGATGAAATATTCAGAAAATTATAGATAGGAGTGATATAATGCCAGTCTGGAATAAACGCAATGATGCTCTGGGTACAGTTAATAGAGGCGAAGCCTGCGAATCTGGTCTCTGTACTTTATGTCGTGCTGATTGTAAAGGAAAATGTGAAACCTGGCTTTCTTCTTTAAAAGGTAAAAGTATGCTTTATCCTCGAGATTTTGGTGAAATAACAGCCGGCAGCAGTAATATTGATGCTGATGGAGTTGGTTATCATTCCTTAAGAATTCAGGGTTATGTTCATGGAGCTGAAGGACTGCCTTCCGGAATAACAGATAGTGCTGATGACTGTATTTTCCCTAATGTTGATCTTGAAAGCTCTTTTGGCAGCAAAATTAAAACTAAAAGTCGTGTTCCAATTATGACCGGTGCTCTTGGTTCAACTTTTATTGCAGCAAAATACTGGGACTCGTTTGCAGTTGGAGCCGCACTGGCTGGTTTTCCAATTGTAATTGGCGAAAATGTGGTTGGAGTTGACAGAGAATCTAAAATAAAAGACGGGGTAATTACTAAAGCTCCGGAACTGGACCGCAGGATTGATATCTACCAGAAGTATATGCGCGAAGGATATGGAGGAATTTTTGTTCAGCTAAATGTGGAAGATACCCGCAACGGAGTAGCAGAATATATAAGTGAAAAATACGGTGATCAGGTTATTATCGAACTCAAGTGGGGGCAGGGAGCCAAAGATATCGGAGGTGAAATCCAGGTAAAAAGTTTAGAATATGCTAAATTTTTGGCCAAAAGAGGCTATATTCTGGATCCCGATCCCAACAAAGAAGTTAATAAAAAAGCTTTTAAATCAGGTGCTATCGACAATTTTGCCCGCCACAGCCGGCTGGGAAATACCAAAATAACTGATCAGGAAATATTAAAAAGAAGTTTTCTGGAAAAAGTTGAATATTTGAGAAGTTTAGGATTTAAAAGAATCTCTTTAAAAACTGGCGCTTACGGCATGAAAACTCTTGCTTTAGCTTTAAAATTAGCTTCGGAAGCTGACCTTGATCTGCTAACAATTGATGGTGCTGGGGGAGGAACGGGAATGAGTCCCTGGAATATGATGGAACACTGGGGAATCCCACCTCTACAGCTGCATAACAAGGCAGTTGAATATGCTGACATTTTAAATGAAAATGGTTTTAATGTTCCCGATCTTGCTTTTGCTGGCGGCCTGGCCAGAGAAGACCATCTCTTTAAAGCCCTGGCCCTTGGATCTCCTTATGTAAAGACTGTCTGTATGGGGCGGGCCCCGATGATTCCCGGCTTTTTAGGTTCAAATATTGAGGGAGTTTTCCATCCTGAAAAGCGAGAAGAATTAAATGGAAACTGGGAGCAGCTGCCAAAAACAGTTAGAGAAATCGGAGAAAAACCGGAAGCTATTTTTGCAGGCTGGTATGATGTTGAAGAAATCGTCGGCAGTAAAGAAATGAATAATATTCCCTATGGTGCAGTAGCTCTTTATACACTTGTTAATAAACTAAGTACAGGCTTAAAACAATTTATGGCCGGTGCCAGAAAGTTCAGCCTTAAAGAAATTGATCGATCAGACCTTATTTCAGCAAATAGAAAAACAGAGCGAGAAACTGGAATTCCCTATTTGACTGAAGCCCAGGACAGTGAAGCTAAATCTATTCTAAAAGAAAAATAGTAGATATAAGAGCTAAAGAGGAGGGAACTAATAATGAAAAAAATTGAAGCTTTTATCAGAACTGAAAAATTAAATGATGTGATCACGAAATTAAATAAGATGGGGCTTAAAGAATTAAATATTATGGAGTCTAAAAACTTTAATTCTGCTTTAATTGATTTACAGGAAAAAGAAAACCTGCAGCTTAAATTCAGACCGGTCACAAAAATAGAATTTGTTGTTAATTATACAGAAGTTGATAAATTTGTAGAGGCTGTTAAAAACACAGCCCGGACTGGTAAAGGTGGTGATGGAAAGATTTATATCAGTGATGTAGAAAACTCTGTTAAAATTAGTACCGGCGAAGAAGGTGTCAAAGCAATAGCATAAAGTGAAGGAAATAGTCTCCTGCTCATAATAAGCAGGAGACTTTATTATCCCAAAAAGAAAACCTTATTTAAAATAATCTAATATATTTTGTAACTACGATTGTACCAGCTCCATTGTATCTCTGGCAATTACTAATTCCTCATTTGTGGGAATAACCATTGCTT
>JBKHFK010000240.1:0-3071 GCA_046540295.1 Halanaerobium sp. | reverse complement strand
AGAATCTTATTAAAGATAGAGTCATAAAGCCAGCTTCCCGTCTTTTCTAAATTCTCCTCTCCCAGAAAGTCAATTCTGCCAACATCACCGGCAAAAAGTGCATCTCCAGTAAAGACCATCCAGGGTTCTCCTTCATAACCATAAAGAACATAGGACATTGAACCAGGTGTGTGTCCAGGTGTATGCAGAGCCTTTATCTTTAAATTTCCAACTTTAAATTCCTGACCATCCTGAACAGGCTCTCCATACTGATAATCAAGCATCTGATCTGCATGCCAGATTTCAGCACCAGTTTTAACCTTTAATTCATTTGAACCGATAATGTAATCTTCATTGCGGTGGGTTTCAAATACTTTAGTGATCTTATACCCTTCTTCCACAGCCTTTTCTAAATAAACATCAATATCTCTTCTGGGATCGATTAACACCGCTTCACCTTCATCGCCTATTAAATATGAAATATGAGCAAGACCAGGTGACTTAATTTTTTCAAATAACATTAATAATCACTCCTATTTGGTAGTTTAGATCTTAATTAAGTTTAAATATAAAATAGATAAACCAAAAAACTTGAAATAAAAATAAAAGCTATTGTTAAAAAAGCACCGGCTTTCAGATAATCACTACTTTTATAGTCACCGGCTGACATAAAGAAAGCATTAACCTGATGAGTGGGCAGAACAAATGAATTAGAAGCTGAAACGGCAGCCAGCAGGGCAAGACCCCTTGGCTCTATTCCAATCCGATTACCAATTATCATTACCAGCGGAACCAGAACAACTGTAGCAGCAACATTTGACATAAATAAGGTAAAAATACTCGCCAGCAGAGATACAGCCAGCAGTATTAAAAAAATCGGCCCTTCCTCCAGCGGCATAATCATTAAGTTGGCCAGATACTCAGCAGTACCTGTATTTTCCATGGCTATTCCCAGAGGGATTAAACCCGATAACAAAAAAACGGTTTTCCAGTCAACAGCCTGATAAATTTCATTAACCCTGACAATTCCAGATAGAATTATAAGTACTGCCCCGGTAAAAAAAGCCAGACCTAAATTAAAACCTAAAATTATCAATAAAATTGACAGTAAAAATGACCCAATTGCAAAAAATGGTTTATTAGCCTCAGTCTTTTTTTCCGGGAGAGAAGTCAGTAAAACAAAATCATTTTCTGTTTTTAACTGCCTGATATTTTCATTCGGTCCATAAACAACCAGCGTATCTCCCGCTTTCAGAGTGAAATCAGAAAAGTCACCACTAATTTCTCTTTCTCCTCTAATCAAATGTACGGGATTGACAAAATAATTTTTTCTGACTGCAATTTCTCGAATAGATTTTCCAGCCAGTTCGGAACGAGGAGGAAGCATCAGTTCAGCAAAAGCAGTATCCTCAAGTTCCTGATTTTCTAAATAACTGTTGTATTCTTTCTCTGATTTTAAATTATAATCTTCTGCAAAAGAATGCAGATTATCTTCTTCTCCCATAATTAGTACTTTTTGACCGGCAGCAAATCTGGTATAACGCCAGGGAGCATAAGCTGTATCATCACCTTCTTTTATAGCAAGTAAATAAAGATTATAATTGGACCAGAGCTCTGATTCTTCAAGAGTTTTATTCAAAAGCTCACTATCCCTGGAAATTAAATAACTGTGAACAGTAGTTGCCAGCTCCCAGTTTGAAATCAACCGCTGCTGTTTTTCTAAAAATCCATCTTTTTCTTTCTTCGATGATGGCAGCAGCCTGCCGCTAAAAAAGTAAAAATAACCTAGACCAAATAGTAAAACTGCCAGTCCTATTGGAAATACAGCAAAAAGATTAAATGGCTCTACATCCTGCTGTAGCAGGAGATCATTAAGAATAATTAGATTACCCGCTCCAACCATAGTCAGGTTACCCCCAAGTATGACAGCAAAACCTACCGGCATTAATACTTTTCTTAAAGAAAAATTTAACTTAGCAGTCATTTTTCTAACAACCGGTAAAAATAGAGCTATTACACCAATATTCTGCATTAAAGCAGACAGTCCACCGGCAGCAAGAGAAAGAATTGCTGTCAGCCTCTTTTCCTCTCCTCCGGCAACTTTAAGCAGTGGTCTGGTAATTTTCTGCATAATTCCAGACTGCTCCATTCCATATCCGGTAATCATAATTGCAATTATTGCTATAACAGCATTACTGGAAAGCCCGGAAAACGCCTCAGATGGTGTAATAAGCCCTGTCCAGCCCAGAGTTAACATTACAAGTATTGCAATGATATCTACCCGAAAGGCCTCCGTAATAAATAATACTATTGTAGTTACCAGAATTATCAGGGTTAGGGCAATTTCATAATCCATACTAAAAACCCAGACCTTCAAGCCAGACTAAAAAGAAAATTATTAGCGCTGCTAATGGTATAATAATCATCCAGTGATTGACTTTAAAGAGCTCTGGAAATGTATCTACCTTAAAATTATTTTTATCTATTAAATCACTATATTTCTCATAAAAAGCAGCAAAGAAAAATGAACCGGTAAAGATTCCCAAAAGTCCAGGGACCAGAGCATCTATGCTCCCCTGACCAACTGCTCCAGCAATTGTACCCGGGCAATAACCAAGCAGAGCAAAACCGACACCAAAAATCAAACCCCCTGGAATTGTGCGCCTCAGTGATCCAGATTTCGGTTTAAGTTTAATAATCTCTCTATCAGATAAAAAATGAATTCCGATCATCCCAACAACTATAGCAGTTAAAATAATTTTAGCTACAGTAAAATCCTCCAAAAGAAGCTGCCCCACCAGCACATTATAATCAGTTACTCCACCGCGGTGAAGCAGAATTCCAAAAATAATACCGGTGCCAAGACCTTTAATTAATCTAGTCTTACTTTCCATTTATATTCACCTACCCCGATTAAAGAATTAAAAGTGCAGCTGCAGCTCCACCAACGAAAAAAGCAATCAGACTTATCCAGCTGGCAATACTCAGCTGAAAAGCCCCACTGATACCATGCCCACTGGTACAGCCACCTGCCAGGCGGGCTCCAAAACCCAATAAAATTCCACCGGTAAAAGCAGAAAATATCCTGCCTA
>JBKHFK010000239.1:0-3074 GCA_046540295.1 Halanaerobium sp. | reverse complement strand
GCTATGCATGCACACAGGCCGTATAGACCGGGTCTGAAATTAACTCGGATTCTTGAAATATTAGATGAAGAAGCTGAGAAAAAGCTTGATAGAGAAGTTGTTAAGTTTGCGGCTTCTATTTTGAAAAAGAAAAAAAGAAGTGAGGGTGAGGGTATATTTTAAAAGCTAAAAATATATTATATAAGTAATCTAAAAGGTAAAATTGAATTTTCATAGAACTATAATAGATGATAACAGGAAATAAGTACAGTAACTATATGTAGATAGGGTGTTAATCTTGGCAGAGAAAAATAACTTGCAGTACAAATTTCTATTCATAATTTCAACAGCATACCTCGCAGTGGACATCAATATGCAGGGGTTTTTGGCATTAATGCCCTTTGTTAGAGAAGAATTCGCTTTAAGCAGTTCCAGAGCTGGACTTTATTCCAGCTCATATTTTTTGCTGGCAACTGCTGTGGCAGTCTTCAGCGGGCAGATTGTTGATCAGATTGGTTCTAAGACAGGGCTCGTTGTCGGGACAATCTCAATCGGAATTTTAATGCTTCTCCATTCTATATCTCCAAGTTTTACTTTGATTTTAATACTTGCACTGCTGATTGGGCTTTTCTTTAGTATTATTACTCCTGCTTTAAACAAAGCGGTGATGCAGAGAACACTGCCTGAGAACAGAGCTACTTCTATGGGAGTCATGCAGATGGGTGGCGGTATTGGTGGGTTTACAGGAGCTGTTTTTCTGCCATATCTGGGAGAACAGTTCGGCTGGAGAACTGCGGTAGTTTTCTCGGCTGTAATTGCACTGCTTGTCGGGATTTTTATCATTATTTTTTTCAAAGAAAAAAATAGAGAAGCAGGAGTCGATGGTGTGATAAAGCGGCAGCAGATTAGTTTTAAAGAATCGACTGCAGCACTTTTAAAAAATAGAGATCTTCTGTTGTTCAGCCTTTTTGGTCTTCTGCTTGGTTTCAACTCAGGTGCTGTACCGGCTCATTATACTCTATATCTTACCCAGGATATAGCTTTAAGCAGGACCGCAGCTGGATTTGCTTTTGGTCTGCTGCAGATCGGTGGTATTATGGGAAGACCCCTGATGGGCTATTTGAATGATAAATTAGCAGACGGAAGCCGAGCCAAAGGATTGGTTGCTGTTGGACTTTTTTTGACAATGGTCATGTTTTATTATTATATGTTTATGAGCGGATTTGATCTATCTCTACAAATAATCTATCTAAGCTCTTTTGTAATAGGTTTTGCCTCTCTGGGTTGGATGGGAATCTACTTTACAGCCATCATCGAGCTTGCAGGCGAAGAACTTGCAGGTATTGGTACCGGTTTATCTTTGGTTTTTGTTAGATTTGGTGTGTTATTAAGTCCACCATTGTTTGGACTTCTGGCAGATTTAAATAAGAGTTATCAGCTGAGCTGGCTGGGAATGGGACTCTTGACAGGCTTCAGTACCCTGGTATTTGCATATATTTACAGGGATAAGTTTGCCGAGCTTTAGAAAAATAGTTTTCCGTTTATTTACTTGACTTTATGAACTACATTCATTATAATTTATTATAGTGAACATAATTCATAAAGTATTTTTTAGCATATAATGAACATCATTCATAAAAACTGGGGGATATAAGATGTATAAAGATGAAAAAACAAGAAAATTAGCAGAGATGCCTATTCCTAAATTATTAACGGAGATGTCTATTCCTGCTATAATAGGGATGCTGGTAACTGCAGTTTATAATATTGCTGATACGATTTTTGTGGGAAGGATAGGTACAGAAGCCATCGGTGCTGTTACTATTGCTTTCCCCTTATTTATGATAATTTCTGCTATTGGTTTAGCTTTTGGTATCGGTTCAGCTTCATTTATTTCGCGACTGCTGGGCGAAGATAACAAAAAGATGGCAAATCAGGTTTCTACAACTTCTATTATCACTACCTTTATAATAGGAATTCTTTTTGCGGCAGGTGGTCTTTATTATTTAAAACCAATACTCAGGCTATTTGGTGCAACTGATGCAATAATGCCCTATGCAGTTAATTATACTGCGATTATTATAATTGGCTCTATTTTTACAATGAGCAATATGAACATGAATAACATGGTTAGAGCAGAGGGTAGTGCTAAAATGAGCATGGTGGCGTTAAGTACTGGTGCTGTTTTAAATATTATATTAGATCCGATTTTAATTTTTACATTTAAGATGGGGGTTGCTGGGGCTTCTACCGCAACAGTGATTGCTCAGGCGGTATCGTCCATTATGCTGATTGCTTTTTATAAATCGGATAGAAGTGTACTCGATTTTAAGATTAGAGAATTTAAGCCCTCACTTTCAATTTATAGCGAAATCATGAAGATCGGGATTCCAACTTTAATCAGACAGATTTTGAGCAGTGTGGCGATGACTTTATTAAATAATATGGCTGCTGTTTATGGTTCTGCAGCTGTTGCTTCAATCGGGATAATAAACAGAGTATTTGCTTTTGGCTTTTTTATAATTGCAGGTTTTACCCAGGGATTTCAGCCTGTAGCAGGTTTTAACTTTGGGGCTCGTAAAATAGTAAGACTCAAGGATTCGATCAAAATAACTATAAAAAGAACGACCATTTTCGGTGCTGCTCTATTTGTGATATTTTATTTTTACAATGAGCAGGTAATCAGTTTTTTCAGCAGAGATCCAGAAGTTATAAAAATAGCCGCTTCAGGTTTGAAATATTACGCTTTGATTTTACCGATGCTCGGTTTTGGGATTACTATCAATACTTTATTTCAGGCCTTAGGGCACGGTATCCCTGCGACCATTTTATCCTTATCAAGACAGGGGTTTTTCTTCATTCCTGCAATTTTTTTACTGTCCAATAATTTTGGCTTAAGCGGGATATTTATGGCCCAACCTGCCGCAGATGGACTGACATTTATTCTTACAGTTGTCCTATTTATATATATTTATAGGGAAATCAAAGAGCTGGAAGCGGAAAAGGCTGCAGAAACTAAACGAAATGTTAATTTGAAAAAAGCACAGGAGAGTGTTTGACAGAGGAGCTGATTATTATGCCTAAAATCATAGAAA
>JBKHFK010000238.1:0-3092 GCA_046540295.1 Halanaerobium sp. | reverse complement strand
CGTTCTTCTTTTGTGGCGGCTTAAATTTTTGATCGCCATTTTAAGAAAAAACATGACTAATTCCTCCTCTGATCTTTAGTGATTTTACCATCCTTGATTTCAATCAGGCGGCGAGCATAGTCCATTACCCGGGGGTCATGGGTAGAAAAGATGAAGGTGGTATTTAGTTCTTCATTCATCTCCTGCATTAATTCCAGCACTTCCTTACTGGTCTCTGAATCAAGGTTTGCAGTCGGCTCATCAGCCAGCACAAGTTTGGGTTCTTTAATTAAAGCTCTGGCAATTGCCACTCTCTGTTTTTGACCTCCAGAAAGTTCGTTAGGACGCCTGTCGGCCATATCTTCAAGCCCCACCTCTTCCAGCAGAGACATTACTTTATCCCGTCTTTCTTTTTTAGTATGTTTATCAATCAGTCGAATAGCAAATTCTACATTTTCAAAAGCGGTCAAAACCGGAATCAGATTATAACTCTGAAACACAAAACCCAGATTATATCTTCTAACCTCTGCCAGTTCTCTGCTGTTTAAATCATTAATGGAGTGTTCCTCAAAAATGATTTCACCGGCTGTTGATTTATCAAGACAGCCGATCATATTGAGCAGAGTAGTTTTTCCAGAACCGGAAGGTCCAAAAATAGTTGTAAATTCGCCAGACTCAATCTCTAAATCGACCCCCCTAAGGGCCGGAACAGCGATTTTTCCCTGCTGATAGGTTTTTTCAAGTCCAATAAGTTTAATTAATGACATTTTTATCCCCCTTTGCCATACCATTTTTCATGATATACAGCATTTTATCAACATAATCCATAATTTCATTTAAATCATTCGGATTATGATTTTCAAAATAATAATTTACCAGATTGATGAAAAAATCGGTCAGCATAAATGCTGTGAATTTAATATCAATTTCTGGATCTATTTCTCCTTTTTGAACTGCTTCACTGATCAGTTCTTCAAAAAATTGATTGGTTTTGGGTTTGCTTTCTGCATAAATTTCATTTTTTAAAGACTCATTTTCTCCATTTAAAAGCCGATCTCCAATTTCCGAAATCACTGGATATTTATTTTTAAATTGAATTCCGGCAATAAATAATTTCCGCAGCAGTGGAAAAAATTCGTATTTTTGATAGTCCTCAAGTTTCTGATTCAAAAATTCAATTTTTTTGGCTGTAACCAGTTCAATCAAATATTTATATAAGTCCTTTTTATTATTAAAATACTGATAAAAACTTCCCTTAGAGATATCCGCCTGCTCAATAATTCTGTTAATGCTTGTTTTTGAATAGGGATTTTCTGCAAATTCTTTCATGGCAGCATCAATAATTCGCTCTTTTTTTGTCTCAGACAGATTAAAAAAAGTTTGCTTGGGCATTGCTCCACCTTCTTTTTTTGAAATAAAATTAATTTTCAGAAAAAATATGACTTTTTAGTCATATGACTTTATAGTCACATTATATTCTTTTAATTTTGATTTGTCAATCAGTTTTATTTTAACTCTAATTTTCTTAAGATAATCAAAAAAGAGCAGCTGAATCAGGCAGCCGCTCTTGGTAGTTAAGTAATTAAAAGTAGTATTAAATTTGCAGATCTTAAAATATTTTAATCATTATAATAAGATTCAATAACCTTATCCATTATCTCTGTTGTACGGGCAGCACTCTCCCCTGTAGAGGGTGATTCACCTTTGCCGAGCAGGCTTGCAACAATTTTTTCCTCTTCCTCCAGCGGCTGGGCCAGCCTGATATTAACTGTTCTTACTTCTCCAATCGCCCCTGTTTCAAGCAGTTCTTTGATCTTTAAAAATCTGGGCATCGCCCGCCGATAATAAGCTACATGCAGCTGAACATTGTTTTTCTGACAGATCTTTATCATCTGAGCAGCTTCTTTGTGATTTCTGGCCATCGGCTTTTCTACATAAACAGGAAGACCTGCTTTAGCTGCCATAATTGTATATTTTTTATGAGTAGAAGGTGGTGTTGCTACATAGACAGCATTAACCTCAGGATCATTAATTAAATCCTCTGCTTTATCATACCAGCGGGGAACATTATGTCTTTTGGCATAATCCTCTGCCAGCTCACCTGTCCTTCTCATTACAGCAACCAGATCTGAATTTTCTATTTTTTGCAGTGCCGGTCCACTCTTCTTTTCTGTAACATCCCCACAGCCGATAATACCCCAGCGAACTTCTTTCATTTTTATTACCCCCAGTTATTTAAATAATTTTATTGTCAAATTTTATTTTAAAAAAACTGAATATTGATATTTTATGAAAATTATGCTATTATTAGAATATAGTTTCAGTGTTCCTAGTCACGAAAAAGGTAACCTTTAAACAAAAGTTAAAGGGCGCAAAGTTATGGAACCTAAGATCAAAATTAATGATTATGGTTGCCTGACTGCCGAAGCAGGAGCAGGATTTTTATTTTTCAAAAAAAGATTATAACTTTTTGTTCTGTTCCTCCAGTAGGGGTAAACCCATTGAGAGATGGAGACACAAAACCACGGGTCTGTTGACAGATAGCCGGGCTACAAAAGGAGGCAAAAAAATGTTTAAAAAGTCAGTTGTTTTAGTCATTGTAATGGTGATGTTGGTTTCCTTCTCTGCAGCAGTAATTGCAGACGATGGTGAAGGCAAAGCTCCTAAAAACGAAGCAGATGTTGAAGTTCAAGTCGAAAATGAAGATGGTGAGAAAGAAATTCGTTTTATGGATGCGGTAGATGAAAATGCTAAAGAAAATGGAAACGAAGAGCGTCCAACCAATCCAATTACAGTAGCTGGAAAATAATTTGATTTTTGAGTTTATAGCTTATACTATTCACCTAGATTAATCTTGGAATAGTATAAGCTTTTTATTTTTAATTTTCCCCGAAAAATTTCTTTTCCGCTTTTAAAAAAGCCTCTACAGCTCGTGGAGCAAATTGTTTACCCTTTTCTCTTTTAATTTCTGCCAGAGCTTCCTCTCTTGTAAGAGCTCTCTGATAAGGCCGCTCATAAACCATGGCATCATAGGCATCAACAACAGTTAAAATCTGGGCTTCAATAATTATTTCATCTCCGAGCTTTTCTTGGTAAATATATTCACTAATATC
>JBKHFK010000237.1:0-3099 GCA_046540295.1 Halanaerobium sp. | reverse complement strand
AAACCAAATTCTGCCACTGCTTTAACTACCTTTGCTGTAATCGAACTGTCAAAAGATAAGTCCATAATTACTCCTTATTATTTTTTTACCAGTTATTTAATTTATCAGCTTTTTTTGCTGCCTGATTATAACCGGACTGATATAATTCTTCAAGTTCTTCTGTATTTCGACTAAAACGATCAATATCAACTTTTTGTGGTCTAAAAACAAAAAACTGATCATTTTTTTCTTTATTTTCTATAAATTCAAGACAGTTATTATATAATCTGTGCCTTTCTTTTAAATTATCAACTAAATTTGGATATTTTCTCAAAAATAGTTCCAATAAGAAGCTGGCCTTAATTGGAGTTTTACGATATTCCTTTTCTCGAGTCAGAACAACCACCAGGTTTTGATAACCATCATTTAAAGCTTTTTTTACTGGAATTGAATCTCTTATCCCTCCATCAAGATAAAATTGACCATCAATTTCTACCGGGCTGGCAACTAAAGGTAAACTGCTTGAGGCTTTAAAAATTTTATCTATTTTATTAATCTGCTCATATTTTTGGGGCTCAAAATAATCAACCTGCCCACTACTGCATTCTGTAGCGGCAACTTTAAGGGTTGTGGATGAGCATCTAAAACTTTGATAGTCAAAAGGCAAAATTTGATGTGGTAACTGATGAAAAAGAAAATCCATGCCAAAATAACTTCCATCCTTAATCAAATTTCTAACTCCCATATATCTCTCATCCTCAACAAGTTCGGTAAATATCTTTTTATTTCTAATCCGCTGTCGGCTGGTATAATTTGCTCCATTATTGGCACCTGCGGAAACTCCAATTGTATAATCAAAATAAATATTATTTTTTAGAAAATAATCAATTATTCCAGCAGTAAAAGCTCCTCTCATTCCTCCACCTTCAAGTACAAGCCCACAACTTTCAATCTGCAATTTACAAACACCTCATTTAGCCTATTTTTTTTATATCTTTTCCAAAAGGCATTAATGATAAATAAGCAAGTTTTAAACTCTGTTTAGCAAATGGAATTCCAATAATTGTAATCCCAAAGATCAGAGCTGAAACTAAATTAATAACAGCCAGTTCCCAGCCAAAAACTATAATCCAGATAATATTTGCAATTAAACCAATAGAAGAATTTTTTGTTTCTACTACTTCTTTACCAAAAGGAGCAATCTGCATTTTTGCCATTTTAAAACACTGTTTGCCAACCGGTATACCGATAATCGTAATTGACCAGATCAGACCAGCTATCCACCAGCCAATTGCTTCAATTAAGCCCCCAAATATAAACCAGATAATATTTCCCAGTAAGGTCATAAAGCTTCGCCCCCTTAAATAAATTTAGTTAACTCTGATTTTGAGACTTAAACTTACTTCTCAACTTTTGATAAACAAAGTCAGGTACTAGATCCTTAATATTGCCGTCAAAATAAGCAGCCTCTTTAATAACACTTGAACTCAAAAAAGCATATTTAGTGTCGGTCATCAAAAAAATTGTTTCTATCTCCTGATCAAGGTGTTTGTTCATTGAAGCCATCTGAAATTCACCCTCAAAATCAGAAACTGCTCTCAGGCCGCGCAAAATTGCTTCTCCACCAATTGAATGAACATATTTTGTAGTCAGCCCGGAAAATGAATCTACCTCTACATTTTTATATTTTTTAGTAGCCTTTTTTAGCATTTCTACCCGTTCTGCCATTGTAAAAACCGGCTCCTTATTGGGATTGCAGAATACTGATACTATAACCTCGTCAAAAATATTGGCAGCTCTTTCTACAATGTCAAGATGGCCATTTGTAACAGGATCAAAACTCCCTGGATATACTATTTTTTTACTCATATTAACTCCCCCTTATAATTTATTTTAGTTTATAGATTGTTAATAATGAATTTCCGTATTTTTTATTTCTAAGGATACTTAATCCACTAAATTCTTCTGTTTTTTCAGCAGCTGATTTTTCACTGATAATCAGCCCCTTTTCTTTTAGTAAATTATTATCTAAAATTAGTTTTACAGCCTCTGCTGTCATTTTTTTTTGATAGGGGGGATCCATAAAAATTAAATCATATTGTTTGCTGCAGTTTTTTAAATAGAGATAGACATCCTGATTAAAAAGCTCTGCTGTTTTTAAAAGTTTGGCTTTTTTTAAGTTATCCTCAACTATCTTAAGATGTGACCTCTTAATTTCTACAAAATCTGCACTTTTAGCCCCTCTACTTAAAGCTTCAATACCAAGACTGCCAAAGCCGCTAAATAAATCAAGAACTTCTGCTCCTGGTAAATAAAATGCAATTATATTAAACATTGACTCTTTTACTCGATCAAGGGTTGGCCGTACGTCTTTCCCCTTTAGACTTTTTAACTTTAAACCACCAGCTCTGCCGGCAATAATCCTCATTTAAAAACTCCTCC
This sequence comes from Halanaerobium sp., assembly GCA_046540295.1. GTDB lineage: Bacteria > Bacillota > Halanaerobiia > Halanaerobiales > Halanaerobiaceae > Halanaerobium. The sequence continues at coordinate 678 of JBKHFK010000237.1, read as the reverse complement.
AGATATAATTATATCTTTAATTCTATTTCAGAAATGATCTCAGCTAAATCTTTATATTTTTGCTGCCAGCTTTTTTCTTTTAAAATCTTTTGCGCTTCAGCTCTTGCTTCCCGCAGGAGATTCTGATCCTCAATTAAACTGGCTACTTTTAAATCATCTATCCCGTGCTGTCTGGTCCCAAAAAATTCTCCGGGTCCTCTCATTTTTAAATCCTCTTCAGCAATTAAAAACCCATTATTACTTTTACACATAATCTCCAGCCTATGAGCAGCCTCTTCTCCAGGTGGATCGGAAATCAAAATACAAAAAGACTGATCTCTGCCTCTTCCCACTCTTCCCCGAAGTTGATGGAGCTGAGCCAGACCAAATCTTTCTGCATTTTCAATGATCATGATGCTGGCATTGCTGACATCCACTCCAACTTCAATTACAGTTGTAGCTACCAGAACATCTATTTTTCCACCTCTAAATTTTTCCATAATCCCCTTTTTTTCATCCGAAGGAACAGCACTATGAATCAAAGCAAGTTTATAATCTTTTAAGAATCCAGTCTGCAGATCATTATATAACTCTTCCGCCGACAGCAGTTCCGGCATTTCTTCAGATTTTTCAATTAAAGGACAGACAATATAGGCCTGCCTGCCTTCTTTAATTTTTTCTTTTAAAAAAGCATAAATC